>JABJAL010000020.1 GCA_018669005.1 Nitrospinaceae bacterium | reverse complement strand
TTGAGGAGAGCGGTGTGGGTGGTTTTCTGCAGAGCAAAGTCGAGTGTTGTCCGGATGGTGAGGCCGCTTCGGTAGAGTGCAGATCCGTAGCGCCGGCCGAGTTTGCGGCGAATGCGCTCGGCAAAATAGGCCACCTCGGGCGAGGTATTGAGTGCGCGCGGAACGAGGCGCAGAGGCGCCTCGGCGGCGGCGGCTTCTTGCTCGGGGGTGATGTTGCCCACCTCTCGCATGCGCTTGAGAACAAGGCGGCGGCGCTTGATGGCGTTCTCGGGCCGGGTTCTCGGGTTAAAGCGCGAGGGCGCCTTGGGCAAACCTGCAATCGTGGACGCCTCATCGAGGGTGAGCTTGCCCACGCTTTTTCCGAAGTAGGAGAGCGCGGCGGCCTCGACCCCATAGGCGCCCGAGCCCAAATAAATCTGGTTAAGATAGAACTCTAGAATTTCGTCCTTCGTGAAGCGCCGCTCAATTTCAAGGGCGAGCAAGGCCTCGCGAATTTTACGGGTCAGCGTGCGCTCGGGGGTAAGAAAGAGGACCTTGGCGAGCTGCTGTGTAATAGTCGAGCCGCCCTGCACCAGGCGACCGGCTCGCAGGTTGCGCCAAAAGGCGCGGAAAATATCTCGTGTGCTAACGCCAGGGTGTTTGTAGAAGCGGGCGTCCTCTATAGCGAGGAAGGCCTGGCGCAGCTGAACGGGAATTCGCGAAAGGGGAATGGGCACCCTGCGCTCCTGAAAAAGCTCGGAGATGAGGCGGCTGTCTTTGGCATAGACGCGGGTGATGGTGCTGGGTCGGTAGTCACGCAGGTATTCGAGCTCGGGGAAGTTGTAGAAATAGGAAAATCCCGCCCCCGCCCCGCCCCCGAGGGCCAGGGCGAACATGGCCAGGATGAGAAAAATCCTTGTTCGCCTCTTTGTCGTTTTGCCAGAACTCAATGCGCCACCTCTCCTCGTCTGCCTTAGCGTTTCGCGGCAGGATAAACGCCGTCGTTCGCGGCCGCAAGAGGAGGCTCACCAAGCCCCCCGGTGCCAGAATACATCGTTGACAATGGTGGCCCCTAGATACGATAAAGTATTATCAGCCTGTGGAGATTTTGTTTCGATCCGTCCGTTGTCCACTCGCTTCGAGGGAGGTGGCATGATCGAGTCCGTTCGCGTTCTTGTGCTCAATCAGACCTATGAGCCCATCAATGTATGTGGTGCGCGGCGCGCGGTTCGAATGATGCTGCTGGGAAAGGCGGAGACGATTGAGATGGACGGCGTGATGGTTCGTAGCGAGCGGATGTCGTTCCGCATGCCGGTGGTAATAAGGCTTCTGCGTTTTGCCCATGTGCCCCGCAAGGCGGAGGTTCCCTTCAACAAGAAAAACGTGTTCCGTCGAGACGGCCACACCTGCCAGTACTGTGGCTCGGCCACCGATTTGACAATCGATCATATCGTGCCCCTCTCAAAGGGCGGGCGGGGAAGCTGGGAGAATGTCGTTTGTTGTTGTCGCAAGTGCAACGCCCGAAAAGGAAACCGGCTACCCGAGGACAATGGCATGCGCCTGCTCCGCCCGGCCAAAAAGCCAAAGTACTATCCCTTTGAATGGATGGGCGCCCGCATGAATGGCTCGCACCAGACGCAATGGGAAAAATATCTCGCCCCCTTCGTCTCATTATAGACCGCCCTTTATTATCCTCTCCCAATTCGATAGATTGTCCTGTTGGAGATGTGTTTCCGAGACTGCCGCCTTTAAAAATGGGTTTTTATTTCGATGAGCGAATTTCAGCTTGTCTCAGATTTTCTGCCGACAGGTGATCAGCCACAGGCCATAGATGCGCTCACCAAGGGTTTCGAGGGCAGCGAGCGCGAGCAGATCTTGCTCGGCGTCACCGGCTCAGGCAAGACCTTCACCATGGCGAACGTCATTGCCCGCCTCGGGAAGCCCACCCTCGTCGTTGCCCACAACAAGACTCTCGCCGCCCAGCTCTTCAACGAGTTCAGGAATTTTTTCCCCCACAACGCGGTCGAATATTTCGTCAGCTACTACGACTACTACCAGCCCGAGGCCTACGTTCCGACGACAGACACCTATATCGAAAAGGACTCGGCCATAAACGATGAGCTCGACCGCCTGCGTCACTCGGCCACACGCTCGGCACTTACGCGCAAGGACGTCATCATCGTTGCCAGCGTAAGTTCGATCTACGGCCTGGGTTCTCCCTCGGACTACTATGATCTGCACATCCATCTTGAACGAGGGCAGGAGTTGAATCGCGAGGAGCTTTTGACCCAGCTCGTCCGTATTCAGTACCGGCGCAATGACATGGATCTCCTGCGCTCCACTTTCCGCGCCCGGGGCGATGTGGTGGAGGTCATTCCCGCGCATGAGGAGGACCAAGCCCTCCGTGTCGAATTTTTTGGAGACGAGATAGACGAAATCAGCGAGATTGATCCGCTACGCGGCACAGTGCTCCGAAGTATCGAGCAAGTCGAAATTTATCCGAGCAGCCATTACATCACGCCCGAGGAGCGCCTTTCGCGGGCCAAGGAAAGCATCGAGGAGGAGCTTTGGCGCCAGGTGGCCGACCTGAATGCCCAGGGCCTTGAACTTGAGGCCCAGCGTATTCGCCAGCGCACCCTTCAGGACATGGAAATGCTGCGCGAGGTGGGCTACTGCCACGGCATCGAAAACTACAGCCGCCACCTCGATGGCCGCGATCCGGGGGAGGCGCCCTCGACACTTTTCTCTTATCTCTCACGCGATCACCTCGTCATCGTTGACGAGAGCCACCAGAGCATCCCTCAACTCCGGGCGATGTATAAGGGCGACCGCTCGCGGAAAGAGAATCTTGTTCGCTATGGTTTTCGCCTGCCCTCGGCGGTCGATAACCGCCCGCTCAAGTTCGAGGAATTCGAGGAGCAGTGGGGCAGTATTTGCTACATATCGGCCACACCGGGCCCCTATGAGCTCGAAAAGACAGGGGGGGTCGTCGTCGAGCAGGTTCTTCGACCGACAGGGCTTGTGGACCCGCCGGTCGAGATACGTCCGGCGCAAGGCCAGGTGGACGATCTCCTGGGCGAGGTGAGAAAGGCGGTTGCGCGAGGCGAGCGTATTCTCGTCACCACACTGACTAAGCGGTTCTCCGAGGATTTGACCGAGTACTACGATGACCTTGGTGTTCGAGTTCGTTATTTGCACAGCGACATTGAAACCCTAGAGCGGGTAAAGATCATTCGCGATCTTCGCTCGGGCGAATTCGATGTGTTGATCGGAATCAACCTATTGAGAGAGGGCTTGGATTTGCCCGAGGTAGCGCTTGTGGCAATTTTTGACGCAGATAAAGAAGGCTTTTTGCGCTCGGATACCTCAATGATTCAGACATCGGGCCGTGCCGCGCGTCATATTGATGGGCGGGTGATCATGTACGCGGATCGCGTAACCGGCTCGATGCAGCGGGCACTCGATGAGATGAGCCGGCGGCGGACCATTCAGATGGCCTACAACGAGGAGAACGGAATTACGCCGAGATCGATAAGCCGCTCGATGGACGGGATGATTGAGAGTGTGGGCGAGATGGACTATGTGGATTTGACGGCGGGCGTTGCCGAGGAGGAGTCGCTCTGGGACGGGATGAGCGAGGAGGAGGCCGTTGACCTCGGGAAGCTTCGCGAGCAGATGCGCGAGGCGGCGCAAAAACTCGAGTTCGAGCGTGCCGCAGAGCTTCGTGACCGGATACAGGCCATCGAGCGGCGCCAAATCGGTGTCCTCGGCGGGGAGCGGGTGCCATGAGCGCACAAGATGTGAAACCCGATTCAGAGATGGCAAAGACCTCTCCGGAGCAGGATCTTCCGGAGCAAGATTCTATGGAACAGGTCCGCCCGGAGAAGGTGGTTGCCACCATCGACAGGGCGGTGATCAAACGTCTTCCCGAAAAGCCAGGCATCTATATTTTTAAAAACTCTGAGGGTGATGTTCTCTATATTGGCAAAGCCGTGCGCCTCAGAAGCCGGGTGCGTAGCTATTTTGGAAAATCGACCGGGCGCGGCCCCTGGATTGAGAAAATGGTGCGCGAGGTGTCGGTGATAGAACACGTTGTCACCGCGACCGAGCTTGAGGCCCTCATCCTTGAGAACAACTACATTAAAAGGCACAAGCCGCGCCACAATCTTTTGTTGCGCGATGACAAGCATTTCCCATATCTCAAACTCAGTGTGAATGAGGATTATCCACGCTTGAGTATCGTGCGAAGCCCTGCCGGGGACGGGGCCGAATATCTGGGGCCGTTTCCTGCCTCAGGACGGCTGCGCCGGACGATTCGATTTCTCCATAAAACGTTCAACATACGTCCCTGCACTGGAGGGATAGAGGATAAGACGGCGAAGCGATGTATTTATTTCCAGATGGGGCAGTGCCTCGGGCCCTGCGATGGGCTTCAGACGAAAGAGGGGTACGACGCGAAAATCGCGGACGCTCTCGACTTTTTAAAAGGTAAGAACACCGAGCTTGAGGCGAAGCTCAAGCGCGAGATGGCCGATCACGCCGAGGCCATGCGCTACGAGAAGGCCGCGAAGGTGCGCGATCAGATACGTGCCATCGACGTGGTGTTTGAAAAGCAAGAGATGGTCACGCCCCTTGGCGGGGACCAGGATATTTTGGGTCTTCATCGCAAGGATGACCGAGCGTATTTTAGGCTTTTTTTCGTCCGGGGAGGGCGCTTGCTGGGCGATCAGGTCTTCACGCTCTCATTTAAGAGCGAGCTGGACGATAGCGAGGCCGTCTCGGCGTTCATCAAGCAGTATTACATGGGGCAATCCTACTTTCCGGCCGAGGTGTTGTTGTCCGCCACGCCGCCCGATGCCGAGGTCATTGCCCGGTGGCTCACCGAGCGGCGCGGGCGCAAGGTGGATGTGCTCATTCCCCGGCGCGGGAGCAAGCGTCGTCTTGTCGATATGGCCTGCGAGAATGCTATTCAGGCGCTTGTGCAGGGCGAGGAGCGCCTTAGTAAAGATCAAGCGACCCTTGAGGCCGTCAGGCTGGCGCTCGGGCTCGACGATCTCCCGCATCGCATAGAGGCTTTTGATATCTCAAATTTGCACGGCCATCAGATTGTAGGTGCGAGCGTGACTTTTCAGGCGGGGCGTTCTCTCAAGGACGGCTATCGCCGCTACCGGGTCCGCTCGGTGGTGGGGGAGGCCGATGATTTCGCCGCAATGCGCGAAATTGTTTCAAGGCGCTGCGAGCGAATTGTGAACGAGGGGGGCGAGATGCCCGATTTGATTCTCATCGATGGTGGCAAGGGGCAGCTATCCTCGGCCGCCGCCGCCCTTGAGGCGGTGGGTATCGCCGATGTGGGGCTGTGTTCAATCTCGAAGGGGAGGACGGCGGACAATCCTGACGATCAGGACGTGTTCTTCCTGCCTGGGGTCTCGGAGCCGATTCGTATGAAAGAGGGGAGCCCGGAGAAGCTTCTTCTTCAGCGCATACGAGATGAGGTGCACCGCTTTGCCGTGACGTATCACCGAAGCCGACGTGCGAAGGAGGATCTGCGTAGCGGGCTCGACGATGTGCCGGGCCTGGGCCCGAAGCGGCGCCGGAACCTACTCCGCGTCTTCGGAAGTCTGCGCGGGGTGCTTGAGGCATCCGACGAGCAGCTTTTGGAAGTTGAGGGGGTCACGCCGCGTCTGTTATCCGCCATTCGGGAGCATCTGGGTGGGCGCGAGCAAGACGGCGCCCCTGCTGGAGAGGAGAGCACGCAATGACGTGGCGCGATATGGGTTTTGCCGCGCTCGCGGGGCTCATGCTGGGCTCTTTGTTTCCGCCTTTTACTTTCGAGGCGATTGCGTGGGTGGCGCTCTTTCCCCTTCTGTGGACGCTTGATGAAAAATCCCCGCTTGAGGGAGCTATTCTTGGGTTTGTCACGGGCTTCATCGGCTACCTGATAATTATCTGGTGGGTCGAGGTGACAATGGTCAACTACGGGGGGCTCCCTGCGCCGTTGGCCTGGCTGCTGGCTCTGACGCTGGCGGGTTATATCGGTCTCTACGTAGCTGCCTTTGGCTATCTGCTGACCTGGATGACACCCTCGAGTGGCTATTCACGAATGATCATGGCTCCGATCATTTGGGTTGCGCTCGAGCTTGTCCGCGCCTATTTCCTCTCGGGTTTTCCCTGGGCGCTGCTCGGCTACAGTCAGTACCGCGTTCTGTCGGTAATCCAAATCGCCGACCTTGTAGGTGTTTACGGTGTCTCGTTTTTTATCGTGTTGATCAACGCGATTTTCTGGCATTTTTTCCGCAACACGGATAGGGCGCCTGTTGTCGTTTTGGGGGGCGGTGTACTCGCCGCCGCCATTGTTGTGGGCTATGGCTATCTTCGTCTTCAGGAGTTGCCCGAGGAGATGGGCCCCCCGAGGCCCGTCGGAATTGTTCAGCCCGACACCCGTCCGGATCAAAAGTGGGTGCCCGGAAGGCGGGCGGCCATCGTTGGCGAGTTGACGAAGCTGACCGGCGCTTTGAGCGAGGACTTTCAGAATATGAGTCGCCCCGTCCCGCCTCTTATCGTGTGGCCTGAGGCCGCAGCGCCCTTTGTCTACTCCGAGGAGCCGGGGTGGCAAAAACGCCTTGCTGATATCGCACGTCGCGCAGGGAGCTACATCCTGTTCGGCTCCCTTTCCGCCAAGCGTGATGGGGAGGCGCTCAACCTCTACAATTCGGCCTACCTCCTTGGACCGGACGGCAAGGATGAGGGGCGCTACGACAAAATGCATCTTGTGCCCTTTGGTGAGTATGTCCCGCTGAAGTGGCTCCTTTTCTTTGTTGAGAAATTTGTGCCCGTCATCGGAAGATTCGAGAGCGGCGAGGAGGCTCGCATTTTTGACGTGCCAGGTGGCCGGTTCGGGGTGCTCATATGCTTTGAGGTGATCTTCCCCCGTGTCGTTCGCCGAATGAGCGAGGCGGGGTTTTTGGTCAACATCACGAATGATGCCTGGTTTGGGCGCACAGCCGCCTCCGAGCAACATCTCTCGATGGTGGCCATGCGGGCGGTGGAATTTCGCACCCCCATCATTCGCGCCGCGAACACAGGCATCAGCTCCATCGTCGAGGCAACCGGGGCGGTGCGATTCAGAAGCCCGTTGTTTGAAAAATGGCGCAAAGCCGACACCGTTTCCCCGCGAACGGGGCCGCCCACAATTTATGCACGTATTGGAGACACGTTTGCCATCTTGTGTCTCCTCATGACGCTTCTGGCAGGATGGCTCGCCTGGATCCGCCGCCATCCGCGGTTGTGATATGATTGCCGCCGGTCGCCCGGCTGAATTGTAGGGATGGGTGCTTTGGCGCCCTCTGAGGGGAGTGATGGAAGAGTATATTAAAAAGTGTGACTGGCTGGAGGCGCGCCTCCTTGAACTCCGAGGTCGGCTTTGACCTCGATAGACATGAAGCAGAGTGCGCACGACTAGACAAGCTTGCAGGCGGGGAAGGATTCTGGGATGACGCGGAATCGGCCCAGAATACTTTGCGGCAGCGCGCTATTCTACAGCGGACGATAGATGCCTGGACGGACATTCAGAAAAAATTGACTGAGCAGGTCGAGCTCATCCAGCTTATCGAGATGGAAGGGGGCGCGCCCGATTCAGAGCTCGTTGGTGAGCTGGTCGTTGCCCTTGAGGAAGTTGAAAAAGAGCAGGAGCAACTTGAATTCCGCCTCGTGATGGATTCCGAGGAGGACCCCGGAAACGCCATCCTCTCGGTGAACGCAGGCGCTGGCGGCGTTGAGAGCCAAGACTGGGCAGAGACGCTGCTTCGCATGTATTCGAGATGGTCCGAGGCGCATGGCTGCACGTCCAAGCTTGTCTCAATTCTGGTGGGCGATGAGGCGGGCATCAAGAACGCCACCCTGATGATTCAGGGCGATTATGCCTATGGCTATCTTCGGGCGGAGATGGGTGTTCATCGCCTGGTCCGTATTTCACCATACGATACCGCCTCGCGGCGCCACACCTCTTTCGCCTCTGTGGACGTGGCCCCCGAGGTCTCGGATGATGTGGAAATCGAGATTGACGAGGGCGACCTTCGCATCGATGTCTACCGGAGTTCGGGTGCCGGCGGCCAGCACGTGAACACGACAGACTCAGCGGTGCGCATCACGCATGCACCATCGGGCATCGTCGTCACATGTCAGAACGAGCGGAGCCAGCATAAAAATCGCGCCACCGCGATGAAGTTGCTCCGGGCGCAACTCTACAAACGAGAGATAGAAAAACGTGAGGCTGAAAAAGAGCAGCTTCACGCCGCGAAAAAATCGATCAGCTTTGGGAGCCAGATACGCTCCTACGTCCTCCATCCCTACCAGATGGTGAAGGATCACCGCACGGATGAGGAAACTTCGAATGTCGATGCCGTCTTGGACGGTGACATCGACAAATTTATCGACGCCTATCTGTTGTCCCTGATCGAGGGGCGGGCCGAGGCTCGCTCCAAGAGTTAGATTCAAAGGCTAGGCGGATAATGTCATTTACCAGCAAGGACGCGAATTGAAATGAGTGAGTCGCCAGATCAGAAGAACCAGGACAAGGCCTCGGAGGAGGAAGTCGCCGGGGATGCCGAGGGCCAGATCAGCGAGCTGGTCGAGCAGCGCCGCCGTAAGGTTGAGGCCATTCGAGCAGAGGGCGGGGATCCTTTTCCCAACCGCTATGCGACAACCCATCGCATTGGCGAGATCGTCACGGAGTTGGGTGATCTCACCGATGAGCAATACGAGGAGACAAAAACGGGTCACTACGCCGTCGCGGGCCGGGTGATGGCTAAACGCCTCCAGGGCAAGGTCGTGTTCATGGACCTGCGCGATGGAACGGCGCGGATTCAGCTATTCATACGCATGAATGACCTGGGCGAGGAGAAATTTGCGGCTGTTAAGGAACTCGACATCGGCGATATCGTCGGCTGCGAGGGCGGCGTCTTCAAAACGCGCACGGGCGAGCTTTCTGTCTATGTGCGCGATCTTCAGCTTTTGACCAAGAGCATGTATCCGCTGCCCGAAAAATGGCACGGTCTTCAGAACGTCGAGACGCGCTACCGCCAGCGATACGTTGACCTCATTGCCAATCCCGATGTCCTTGAAATTTTCAAGAAACGCTCAAAAATGATTCAGCTTTTTCGCCGTTTTCTCGATGATCGGGGTTTTCTTGAAGTTGAAACACCGATGATGCAGTCCATTGCCGGGGGTGCGACGGCGCGGCCCTTCGTCACCCACCACAATACGCTCGACATGGACCTATTCCTCCGGGTGGCGCCCGAGCTTTATTTAAAGCGCCTCGTTGTCGGCGGCATGGATCGCGTATACGAGATCAATCGAAATTTTCGAAACGAGGGAATTTCGATTCAGCACAATCCGGAGTTCACCATGGTCGAGTTCTACATGGCCTATGCGGACTACAACGATTTGATGAATCTTACCGAGGAGATGCTATGCGGCATCGCCCGGGAGGTTGCCGGGAGTGACACGGTGACATATGGGGGCGAGGAAATTTCGTTCGCCGCCCCATGGGCCCGCTATAAATGGCGCGACTCGATAGTCGAGATCGGAGGGTGCCCTCCCGGAGTCCTAGAAGGCCACTCCACCGCCCGGGATTATGCCCGTACCCTTGCCGCAAAGACGGGCTATCCAATCCCCGATGACATGAAATTCGTCCACATGCTCGAGTACCTCTTCGAGGAGACGGTGGAGCCTAAGCTCCGCCAGCCCACGTTTATCTATGATTTCCCGCGGGCGCTCTCGCCGCTGTCGAAAAGCCGCGAGGATGATCCCGAGACGGTCGAGCGATTTGAACTCATCGTCGCCGGGCGCGAGATTGCCAACGCTTATACCGAGTTGAACGACCCCGATGATCAACGGGCTCGCTTTGAGGCCCAGGCGGCAGCGAAGGCGGCCGGAGACGAGGAGGCGCATGAGGTGGACTGGGATTATCTGCGCGCCCTCGAATACGGCCTTCCGCCAACCGCGGGCGAGGGAATTGGCATTGATCGTCTGATCATGCTCCTGACAGATTCGCAATCAATACGGGACGTCATTCTCTTTCCTCTTCTTCGAAAGATTCAGGATTAGCGCGTGAAAATACCCGTCGAGCTTTTTATCGGGATGCGGCACCTGCGCTCGAAGAAAAAAAACGCTTTTGTCTCCATTACAACGTGGATTTCTGTGCTGGGTATTTCTTTGGGCGTTGCTACGCTAATTGTCGTGGTGGGTGTCATGTCGGGCTTTGAGCGCGAGTTGCGCAGTAAAATTCTTGGCACCCAGAGCCACGTTGTTGTGGTCGAGTCCGGCGAAGCTTCGATGAAAAAATGGGATGATGTCCTTAAACTTGTGCGAAAAGATTCGGAGGTCGTGGCGGCATCGCCTTTTGTTTTTGGCCAGGCGATGCTCTCCTCGAATGGGAGTGTTACAGGCGCGGTTGTCCGCGGCATAGACCCGGTGCGTGAAAAGGATGTCACCAACCTTGCTGCCTATATGCGGGCGGGCTCTCTCGATAGCCTCTCGGCGGAGGGCGGGATGCCGGGCGTCATTCTGGGCTCCGAGTTGGCCTCGTCGCTGGGTCTTCAGCTTGGCATGGAGGTGACGATTATAAGTCCCGTCGGCGCTATTACGCCGATGGGGGTGCTTCCAAAATCGAAAACATTTAAGACGACCGGGATTTTCCGGAGTGGTTTTTATCAGTACGACTCAGGGATGGCGCTTATCGACATGAAGGTGAGTCAGGATTTTTTTGGTCTTGGGGCAGGCGTGACTGGAGTTCATATGAAGGTTAAGGAAATTTTCGGGGCAGAGCGGGTGTCGCGCCGTCTTCAAAAGGATTTGCTCTATCCCTACTGGGTGCGCTCCTGGCAGTTGATGAACCGAAATCTTTTCTCGGCATTGAAGACAGAAAAAACGACGATGACGATTCTCCTTTTGCTGGTAATCGTGGTGGCCGCCTTTAATATCATCGGCTCGCTCATTATGGTGGTGATGGAAAAGGGCCGGGAAATTGCAATTTTAAAATCCATGGGGGCGACCCGAGGGGTCATTCTCCGAATTTTTTTCATCCAAGGGGCGGTAATGGGTCTGGCCGGGGCCGTTCTGGGAACAATTGGCGGGCTGGTTTTAGGCTGGAATCTTGGAGTGGTCGAGTCATTTTTGGAAAATTATTTTGGTTTGGACATCCTCCCACCCAGCGTCTACAATATTAGTCGGCTCCCGGTGCACATGACGGTGTCTGATGTGACGCTCATGGCACTTGGGGCCTTTTTGATCAGTCTGTTAGCGACGGTTTATCCTGCTTGGAGGGCTTCTCGCGTCGATCCCGTGGAGGTGCTTCGGTATGGCTGATTCGGCCTCTGATGAAGTGGCAGATTATTCCCAACATGCTGATAAAAAAGATGTTATAGTTTCAGCCCGCGCAATTGAGAAGGTTTATCCGATGGCAGGCGGGGAGGTTCAGGTCTTATGTGGACTAGACCTGGATGTTTATTTTGGCGAAACTATGGCGATAACGGGGGCATCAGGAGCCGGAAAAAGTACGCTACTCCATATCCTGGGAGCCTTGGATCGCCCTACTGGCGGCGAGATCATATATAAAGGAGATCAGATCTCGCAGGTGCCGGACGCTGAGCTGGCGATGTTTCGAAATCGAGAAATCGGTTTTGTGTTTCAATTTCATCACCTTCTTCCGGAGTTTTCTGCGCTGGAAAATGTTACAATACCGGGGTTGTTGAGAGGAGACGCCCGCGGAGAACTAGAAGAAAGGGCACGAAGTCTTATCAAGAGAGTAGGATTAAGTGGTAGGATTAATCATCGGCCCTCGGAATTATCGGGGGGCGAGCAGCAAAGAGTGGCTATAGCTAGGGCTTTGGTGAACCGGCCGGCACTGATACTGGCCGATGAGCCAACAGGCAACCTTGATTCAGGCACGGCGAATTCGATTTTCGATTTAATGCAGGAGATTAATCGAGCCGACGGAGTGACGTTTTTGGTGGCTACGCACAATGCTTCAATCGCCGCTAGAATGAATCGTCAGGCTGTCATGGTGGATGGTCGAATTGACGCCGGGTAACAGAAACTCGCAAGGAGGGCGGTATGTTTAAACGTTTCACGGAGCGCGCCCGTAAGGTCATCATCCTCGCCAGAGAGGAAGCGGATAATTATCGGCATGAATATCTGGGTACTGAACATATTCTGCTGGGCGTGTTGAAGGATGGCGGCGGCATTGCGATAGCGGTTCTTCAAAAACTAGGTGTTGATCCGAAGCAGTTGCGCCTGGAGTTAGAAAGAAATCTGCCCAAGAGCACGAGCGGGCCGGTCGAGGGTGACATACCCTTTACCCCCAAGGCAAAAAAAGTTCTTGAATATGCCGTAGAAGAGGCCCGTCTGATGGGCCATAACTACATCGGCACCGAGCATCTTCTGCTTGGAATCGTCCGCGAGAAAGACGGCCTTGCGGCTAAGATTCTTGGCAGCTTTGGCGTGAAGCTTCAGCAGACACGCGAGCAGACGATCAACCTGCTTCGCGAGCCGGTTGCCACGCGTGCGCGTGACAAGAGCAAGACCCCGGCGCTCGATGAATTTGGTCGCGATCTGACCGAGCTGGCCGAGGAGAACAAACTCGACCCGGTCATCGGTCGGAGCGATGAGATTGAACGTGTAATTCAGATCCTTGCCCGTCGCACGAAGAACAACCCTGTTCTGATTGGCGAGCCGGGTGTGGGTAAGACGGCCATCGTCGAGGGCTTGGCCCAGATGATTGTCGCCAAGGAAGTGCCTCAGATTTTGAGTGGCAAGCGGGTTGTGGCGCTTGACCTGGGTGCGCTTGTCGCCGGCACAAAATACCGTGGCCAGTTCGAGGCGCGCCTTAAGGCCATTATGAAGGAGATCACGCAGAGCCAGGATGTGATCATTTTCATCGACGAACTGCATACCCTCGTGGGCGCTGGTGCTGCCGAGGGCTCAATCGACGCATCGAACATGCTCAAGCCCGCGCTTAGCCGCGGTGAGGTGCAGTGCATTGGTGCGACTACGCTTGATGAATATCGCAAGTACATCGAGAAAAACGGTGCACTTGAGCGGCGCTTCCAGAGCATCATGGTGGAACCGCCCTCGAACGACGATGCCGTCAGTATCCTGCGCGGCCTCAAAGATAAATATGAGAAGCACCACAAGGCCCGCATCGTTGACGATGCGATTATCTCAGCGGTGAAGCTTTCCTCGCAGTATGTCTCGGATCGCTATCTGCCTGATAAGGCAATTGACGTCATCGACGAGGCTTGCAGTAAGGTTCGTCTTGAGAAGGAAACATTCCCGAGCTCAATCCGGGAGCTTCAGCGCCAGATCGAGGATACGGTTCGCCTCAAGAAGGATATGATCGAAAATCAGGATTTTGAGAAAGCCGTGGAGCTTCGCGATCAAGAAGAGCAGGATCGCGGGCGCCTCGATGAACTCAAGTCCGAGTGGGAGGCTGATCAGACTGACGAGGAGGCGCTGGTCACTGAGGACGATGTGGCTTATGTCGTCAGCCGCATGACGGGCATTCCTCTCCAGCGGATCGAGGAGGTGGAGAACGAAAAGCTCCTTCGCATGGAAGAGGAGTTGAACAGTAAGATTATTGGTCAAGAAGAGGCTACCCGCCTCCTCACCAAGGCGGTTCGCCGCTCCCGCGCGGGACTCAAAAATCCCAAGCGCCCAATTGGCAGCTTTTTGTTCCTTGGCCCCACCGGCGTGGGTAAGACTGAAATGGCGCGAGTACTTGCCGAGTACATGTTTGGCGATGCCTCGGCGCTGATTCGCATCGACATGAGCGAGTACATGGAGCGCTTCAACGTCTCGCGCCTGACCGGGGCTCCTCCAGGTTATGTGGGATACGAGGAGGGCGGCCAGCTCACAGAGCGTGTTCGGCGCAAGCCCTACTCGGTCATTCTTCTCGACGAGATTGAAAAAGCCCATGCGGACATCTATCACATCCTGTTGCAGGTGATGGACGACGGTGCCTTGACGGACAGCTACGGGCGGCTCATCGACTTTAAAAACACGATCATCATCATGACCTCGAATCTGGCTACTCGTTCCATTGAAAAAGGAACATCCCTGGGCTTCCAGAAAGAGGAGGCAGGTCAGGGCTACGACCGGGTTAAGGATAATATCCGTGATGAGCTCAAAAAGACGTTTAATCCCGAGTTCCTGAACCGCATCGACGATGTTGTGATATTTGGGACGCTGGCCCACGAGAATATTCTTCAGATCGTGGACATCGAGATTGCCAAGGTGAATGAGACGCTCGCCGATAAGAGCTTGTCTCTCGAGTTGACCCAAGAGGCCAAGGATTGGCTGGGCAAGGAAGGCTACGATAAGGCCTACGGCGCCCGACCGCTCCGTCGGTGCATCCAGCGCCACATCGAGGACACACTCAGCGAGGAAGTCCTCCACGGGAAGTTCCAGGATGGGGGCGTGATCTTGGTCAAGCTCGCTGGCGATGAATTGGTGTTCGAGGCCAAGGAAGATACTGAAGTATTCAGCATCCAGGATGCCTGATATCAGTCCTGGGTTTTAATAAATAGCCCACTTTTTCCCCGCAGGGAGCCTGTTTCATGGCAATTTCAGCGAGGGCGGTGGCCTGCGTTTGTATATCCGTGTTGTGTCTCGCTTTTTCTACTCGAAGCGTCCCAGCGCAAGGATTAGATGTTGTCGCGCAGGCCCCTTCCCCGGCCATTACGATTAAGGCCGTAGAAATCCATGGCAATAAGCGCGTGGATCGATCAACCGTCCTTTTTTATATCAAGATTGCCGAAGGCAAAGCCTACACAAATGTCGAACTCGTTGAGCGTATCCGCGAGGATGTGCGCACCATCTACGGGCTCGGTTTTTTCCGTGACGTGAAGGTGGATGTCGAGCCCTTCGAGGGAGGGCTTCGCGTAGTTTATCGGGTCACGGAGAAGCCCACCATCCGTAAGGTCGAATTTCAAGGCAACATCAACGTCGATGAGGAAGACATCCGCGAGCGGCTCACCGTTAAAGTCCAGACGATCATCAACGAGGCGACGATCAAAGAAACGGTGCGCAATATCCGCAAGCTCTACCAGGAGAAGGGATATTATTTTGCGCGGGTCGAGGCTGTTCTAAAGGAAGGCACCCGGAATACGGTTGATGTTACTCTCGTAATTAATGAAGGCGAGAGAGTCGCTATAGAAACTATTATTTTTCGGGGCAATGAAAATATCTCAAGAAAAGATATTCTTAATGCCATATCTACCAGCGAGTCGGGGTTTTGGTCGTGGCTCACGGAATCGGGTATTTTCAGGGAAGATGAACTTGAGAAAGATCTTTTAAGGATAAAACTCCTCTATCGAACCCGTGGATATTTTAAGGTTCAGGTCAGTCAGCCGATTATCAAAGAAGACAGAGAACGGGGTAAGTTGAATATTGTTATCCCCATTAGTGAGGGTTCTGAGTACAACACTGGCGAAATCGAAATCCGGGGTGGAGAGGACGTTATCCCACCAGAAGAATTGCGGATTGATTTTCAACTCTTTCCAGGAGAGGTTTTCAATCAAACATTCCTGGTGGAGGACGTGCAGAGAGTTACGGCCGCTTTCGCCGCTCGTGGATATGCCTTCGCTGATGTTCGCTCCGCGACCGAGCCCGATGATGAAAAAAAGACGATTAAGGTGATCTATGAAATTAAAAAAGGTCGCCGTGTTTATATCGGTCGGGTTAAAGTGCAAGGAAATACGCGAACTCGCGAGAACGTCGTACGTCGTGAAGTGCGTGTAATCGAGGGTGCGCTCTACGATTCAAAAGCCCTCACCAAGACGCGCTCAAGGTTGAATCGAACTCAGTATTTTGGTGATGTGAGAGTTTTAGAAAAAAGACGTTCCGGGAGCCGAGATGTACTTGATATCGATATCAATCTCGAAGAGAGGCCAACGGGATCCGTCGGAGCAGGTGTAGGTTTTAGTAGTGATGAGGGTGCTCTAGTAACGGCGGTCATTCGAGAAGACAATCTGTTCGGGCGCGGCTATAAAGTTGGATTAAGGGGTAGCTTGTCATCCGTGAGCCAATCTGGGACCTTCTCATTCACGGACCCAAACTTTCAAGACAAAGATTTCTCTCTCGGCGGTGATTTGTTCATCACCGAGGAGGAATTTGCCACGTTCGACAACGAGCGAAAAGGTGCCCGGATTAACCTGGGCAAATCGTTGACTGACGATCTGACGGCTTTTCTTTCCTATGAACTTTCCACCTTTAAGATTACGGCGGTCTCGCCGTTTGCCCGGCAAGACATTATTGATTCAGAGGGCGATACGCAACTTGAGAGCCGGATGTCACCTTCGCTGGTTTACGACACCAGGAACCACCGCTTCCTACCAGAGGAGGGTACATTATTTGTCGTGAACCCAGCGATGTCGGGTGGCTTCATTGGCGGTGACATCGATGTTGGGTCTATGCGAATCGACTTCCGACAGTATCATAATGTTGGATCTAAACTTCGTTTCAGGTTGTTGAAAAACCTGATTTGGAGCTATAGAGTTGAATTGCGCTATGTTGACGCCCTGAGTGGGGAATTACCCGCATTCAGGCGGATATACCTTTCGGGGCAAGCGCCGCTTCGTGGTTTTGACCGGGACGACCTTGGTCCGAGGGATTCAGCCGGGGAGGCTATTGGCGGATACTCGACGGGGCTTATGTCTACAGAGTTTACACATCCGTTTTTTGGGCCTGCTCGCATAGCGTTTTTTCTGGATGTCGGGAACGTTTGGGAGCGGCACAATGCCTATGATTTAACTGACCTGAGGTATGGTGCCGGTGTTGGCCTGCGCGTGATTACCCCCTTTGGGCCTCTCAGATTAGATGTCGGCTACAAGCTGGACAAAAAGTCAGGAGAGCGTGACCGTGAAGTGCACTTCGGTCTTGGCGCATCGTTTTAAAGAGAGTTGGAAACTTTATTTAAACCCTGGAAAGGGAGAAGAGTTGTGTTGAAACGTAATTTAATTTGTGTTTTTCTATTTGGAATTGTCTCTTTTGTTTTTGGATTTGGAACGGTGGTTTTCGCTCAAACGCGTATTGCCGTGGTGGATGTGCAAAAAGCAGTTGCTGGCTCCGATGCGGGTAAGAAGGCGAGAGCCACTCTTGAAAAAGAAAAAAAACGTCTTGAGGTGGATCTCATCAAAAAAAGGACGGTCCTTGAGGGCATGGTGAAAAATATTCGTGAACTCCAACTGGAAGTTCAGCGAAAAGGCCCAATATGGCGCAAAGAGGAGCGGGACAGGAAAGTAGAGAACCTGCGCCAGCAGCGGAGGACTTTCTCCCGCCAGGAAGATGAACTCAAGCGCCTTGTGCAGGAGAGTCAGAGGGACCTCCAGTCCCGCCAGCGTAAACTGATGGGTGGCCTCCTCAAGCAGACCCGCGAGGTGGTGCTTGAAATTGCACAGGAAGGAAAATACGATTTGATCATCGACAGGACCATAGGTGGCGTCCTGTATGTAGATAAAAAGGTGAATATTACCGACCAGGTGATTAAGCTTTACAACAAAAAGAAGAAATGAGATGCGCCTCGCCGAGATCGCCGAGAAGATTGATGGGGAACTCATAGGCGAAGGCGGGTTTGAAGTGCGGGATGTCGCAGAATTCGAGGCGGCCGCGCCAGATACGTTGAGTTATGCCGATTCAGAAAAGCAGATGAGTAAGCCCACCGATGCTGGTGCCCTCATTGTTCCACCGGGCGTGGAGCCTGGGCGCCCGGGTGTGCGTTGTGAGAATCCGAAACTAGGTTTCGTCCGCGCTGTTGCCCTTCTCCGGCCTGAAAAAAAAGTTATTCCCGGAATTCATCCCTCAGCTGTAATCGATGAGACCGCCAGCATTGGCGGCGGTGTGTCCGTTGGTGTGGCCGCGAGTATCGGGGCTGGCGCGAGTGTCGGCGACGGCTGTGTTATTGGAGCAGGGGCCCGTATTGGGGATGGGGCTGAGCTTGGCTCCGATAGTGTTGTTCATCCTAATTGTGTCATTTATCCGGGTGTCTCCATCGGAGCGCGTGTCATACTTCATGCTGGAGCCGTGATCGGCTCTGATGGATTCGGATATGTCCCGGATGGCCGGGGCGGGGTGGAAAAATTCCCTCAAACGGGCACCGTTGTAATCGAGGACGATGTTGAAATCGGGGCTTGCGCAGTTGTGGATCGAGCCTCAATTGGTGAAACGCTGATTAAGCGCGGGTCCAAGATCGACAATCTTGTGCAGATTGCCCACAACGTTACCATTGGTGAGGGATGCCTTATTGCGAGCCAGACGGGTATTTCCGGAAGCGTGACGATTGGCCGTGGGGTCGTTATGGGGGGCCGTGTGGGGGTTGCCGATCATGTCGAGATTGGAGATGGGGCGATGTTCGGCGCCATGTCGGGTGTTTCAAAAAGTCTTGAGGGAGGTAAAGTCTACCTCGATGCACCCGCCGTCGATATTTCGGAGGCGCGTCGACGTTTGGCTGTGTATTCTCGTTTACCGGAAATCGCGCGCCGCTTGGCCAGTGTCGAGAGAAAACTGGAGGAAAACGAAACTTGATATCTCCCGAAGAAATTCTTGAATTGCTTCCGCATCGCTATCCGATGCTGCTGATCGATAAGGTTCTCGAACTAGATACCGAGGCGGTTTCGATTGTCGCTATAAAAAACGTTACGCGTAACGAGCCGTTTTTTAACGGGCACTTTCCTGATAATCCGATTATGCCTGGCGTCATGATGATTGAGGCTATGGCTCAGGCGGCGCTTCTTTGTATTTTTGGGACAAAGCTTGCCGATCCATCTGCTGAGTTTCGTTTCGCCGGAATCGAGCAGGCAAAATTCCGACGGGCCGTCGTGCCAGGTGATCAGCTTCGCATCGAGGTGAAGCTTCTGCGGCATCGCTCGTTTCTCTGGAAAGTGGATTGCGTCGTGAAGGTGGAGGATGAAACGGCTGTCGAGGCCGTGCTTACCGCCCATGTCATCGAGGCCCCGTCAGAGTCGTGAGCACCATTCATCCGGCGGCTCATGTCGATCCTAAGGCCTCGATTGGCGATGATGTGTGTGTTGGCCCCGGCGCCGTTATCGGCCCCGACGTCCAGCTAGGCGATGGTTGCGAGATTGGGGCGCATGTCGTAATCGAGGGGCAAGCCGAGTTAGGCCCTGGCTGCCGGATATTTCCGAGTGCGGTTATCGGTACCGAGGGGCAGTACACTAATCTTGACGGGCCGGGTGGCAGGGTTGTGATCGGCGCGCGCACGGTCGTACGAGAGATGGCCACAGTTCACCGCTCAATCAAGGAAGACGGTCTTACCCAGGTTGGCGAGTCGTGCTATTTGATGGTTCTCTCGCATGTCGCTCATGACTGCATTCTTAGCGATCGGGTGATCTTAACGAATTCAACGTCCCTGAGTGGCCATGTGGAAGTGGGAAACGATGTTTTTATCACAGGTTTAGTGGGGATACATCAGTTTGTACGTATTGGTGAGGGCGTTATTCTGACGGGGCCCTCCGCCGTCCGTAAGGATATCCCGCCTTTCACGAATGCAGATGGAAATCCGCCCGTAATCAGAGGGCTTAATACCATTGGCCTGAGGCGAACCGGGGTGTCAGCCGAAGTACGGGGGCATCTGAAACAGGCCTACCGAATTCTCTTTGATGAAGCAAAAATCGTGGAAGATGCCCTTGGCCGGATAGAGGAGGAACTCCCTCTGGGACGCGAGATCCAATCCGTGTTAGACTTTATGCGTTCTTCCGAAAGGGGAATTTACAGGGGCGGAGTTTAGTTTTTAATGCTCGGAGATGTGAAATGGATTTGTTGCGTATAGGTGTGGCCGGTGTTGGCCATATGGGAAGCTACCATGTGGCCGCGCTCAGCGAGATAGTGGATGCGAATCTCGTCGCACTGGCGGACCCTGATGAGAGCCGCGTTCGCGAGTTGGCCGATAAATTTGGGGCAGAGTCTTTTTCTCGCCCCGAGGATCTTATCGGGAAAGTCGATGCGGTTATTGTTGCCGTGCCGACTGCACATCACTACCGCGTGTCCAAGATGTTTCTTGAAAATGGAATTCACGTTCTCGTAGAAAAACCCATATGCAACGATGTTGAAGAGGCCCGAGAGCTATTCCGTATCGCCACGGAAAAGAAAAAAGTCCTCCATATTGGCCACGTCGAGCGCTTCAATGGTGCGGTGCAGGAGTTGTCCGAGATTGTTAGCAATCCGAGTCTAATCGAATGTCGCCGTCTGGGCCCTTTTGTTTCGCGGGCAAAGAACGATGGCGTGATACTTGATTTGATGATCCACGATTTGGATATCATCCTCCGGTTAGTGAGCGAGGATGTGACATCGCTTTCAGCGAACGGCGCCATTATCGTGAGCGATAGGGACGATGTGGCGAACGTGCAACTTCAATTCTCCGGCGGCTGCATTGCCACGTTCACGGCAAGTCGCATCACCCAGCACAAGGTCCGTACGCTTTCGATTTCGCAGCCTGATGCTTTCATACGGCTTGACTATGCAGATCAGGAACTCAGAATTTATCGCCAAGCGTCGAGCGAGCGTACCCTTTCGCGCGAGGAACTTAAGTACAGTGAACAATCCCAGGTGGAGCGCATGTTTGTTCACAAGGATAACCCCCTGAAACTGGAACTCAGATATTTCCTTTCTGCCGCCGAGGCGGGCATCGTGGTTACTGATCCCGAACGTGAATTGCGTTCGTTGGACGTGGCCTTGCGTGTTTTAAAGATGCTTGACGTGCCCGCCCCCACAACGATTTAACGCTTCCCGAATATGTCCGACCCCCGAGAGCGGATAGGGCTTGTCGCTGGCACAGGCTCCCTGGCTGTTGAATTTGCCTCCAGGGCCCGAGAGCGAGGATGCGAGGTTGTTGTTGTGGCCTTATCGGCCTCGGATCTCGATTCCCTATCGGATATCGCCACCTCCAGTGCCCATTTTTCACCCTTGCAGCCAAAGAAAATTATGGCTTTTTTTCACTCAGAAGGCGTTCGGCGTGTCGGTTTTGCTGGCAAGGTGGAAAAGAATCTTCTCTTCCAGGGATTGAAATTCGATTTTGAGGCGCTTCGCTTCATGTACCGGGTCAAGAACCTGGCAGACATTACCATCATGGATGAAGTGCTCGAATTCGTTGGAAAAAATAATCTTGAAGTCATTCCCCAAACAGAGTTTCTCGATCACCTTCTCGCACCCGAGGGCCAGTTTGGTAAATTTCCCATCCCCGCAGGGGAGGAGGGGGAGGTTCGCTACGCTTTTCAAATGGCGCGAGAAATTGCCCGCCTCGACATTGGACAGACCCTTGTTGCCAAAAAAGGTGCGGTGGTTGCGGTGGAGGCCATGGAGGGCACCGATGAGACAATTCGGCGCGGATGCGCTCTGGCAGGAACCGGTGCGGTCGTTTGCAAGGTTGCCCGGCCTGATCAGGACGCTCGCTACGATATTCCGACAGTGGGGCCCGCTACACTCAAGGTGGTGAAGGAAGGCGGCGCCTCGATACTGGTTGTCGAGGCTGGTGCAACTTTTCTTATCGACAAAGAAGCGCTCATCAAGGACGCAGATGCTGCGGGTATCGCCCTGGCCGGATGGCGGAGTGAAGAGGAAAAATGAGTGCCAACGACGTCCGGTTTATGGTTGTCGCCGGCGAGCCCTCGGGCGATCTTCACGCGGCGCGTCTTATCCGGGCTTTATCGACTGAGATACCCGGCTCCAGCGCTTTCGGCGTGGGCGGCAACGAGATGCGGGGCGTGGGTGTCGAGATACTCCACGATTGCGGACCGCTTGATGTCATTGGTTTTGGTGGCGTACCCAAGGTTTTACCTGCGCTGCTACGCATCAAACGCGATTTACTCTCCCGCGTCCGGGCCTCGCGGCCCGCAGCCGTTATTTTGGTTGACTATCCGGGTTTTAATCTTTCTCTCGCCAAATCCTTCAGTAGACTTCCCGAACCCCCGCAACTCATCTACTTCATTCCGCCCCAGGTATGGGCCTGGAAAACTGGTCGCGCTCGAACCCTCGCCCGTATATGCGATTTAATATTGACGATTTACCCATTCGAGCCGCCTATTTTTCGCCGCGAGGGGGGGCGGGCTGAATTTATTGGAAACCCCGTGGCTTATGCGCTACGAGATGCCCCCTCCAGACAGGAGGCGCGAGCCGAGCTCGGAATTTCCGATAGTGATCGGGTGGTGTCTTTCTTGCCGGGAAGTCGCCGTAGCGAGATTACACGTCTCCTTGAGCCGATGATGGATTCTAGTGAAATTTTGGAAAAACAGTTTCCCGGGACGATTTTTCTGATGTCCGAGGCCGAGGCACTTACAGAGGGCACAATTCAGAAAATGCTGGCCACAGGGCGCGTTCGAGTAGTCCGGGGGAGCCAACATTCGCTTGTTCGTGCTTCGGACGCCACCGTTGTTGCGAGTGGAACGGCGGCCCTCGAATGTGCTCTGCTCGGTACACCGATGAATGTTTGCTATGCGGGAGATGTTTTCAGCTATCTATTGGCGAAATATTTTTTCCTTCAAGTGGATTTCATCAGTCTTCCCAACCTGCTGGCGGGGTGGGAGGTTGTCCCCGAGTTGCTTCAAAAACAGGTTAGGGGAGATAAGATTGCCGCCTCGCTTGCCTCTCTTCTCGATGATTCTGAGACGCGGGAGCGGCAACTCCGCGTGTTTGGGGAAATACGAGAGACTCTCGCGGGAGCGGATCCGTATGAGCGGGCGGCCACAAGCATCCGTATGGCGTTGGAGAAAACGACGTGAGCGGCGAGATGAGTACCTCCGATACTCCGGGCTACGATGAGTGGGGTTGTGATCCGAGGGCGCCGATTTTCAGCCGCCTGGGGGCGGGTGCCATTGCTCTTTTTTTGCGTCTCATTTACGCGACCCTCAGGAGCGAAAGCACTCAGCCCGAGATTCACAGGGAAGTGGAAGCGTCGAGGGGAGAGCAATGCATCGGCGCTTTTTGGCATCGCCACGTTGGGATCGCCCCCTATTTTTCGACGCCGTTTCCTTGGGTATGTTTGGCAAGCCGTAGTCGTGATGGAGAGCTTCTGGCACGTATCATGTTTCATCTTGGCGGCAGAAGCGTCCGAGGCTCCTCGGGTCGGATGGACGGACGAAACAAGGGGGGCGCCTCCTCGCTCCGCCAGCTTGGTCGTCTTGCCGGAAATGGCACGTTCCCGATTTTCACGCCTGATGGTCCCAATGGCCCCCAGGATAAGGTGAAACCGGGCGTGATTTTCCTGGCTGCCCAGACGGGCCTTCCTATTTACCCCGTTGGTTTTGCCACCTCCCGTGGCGTTCGCTTGCCCACCTGGGATAAAACCCTCATCCCCCTTCCCTTCGCCAGAGCCGTTATTTCTTACGGGGAGCCGTTGAAAGTCCCCTCCTCGATAGACGGACCAGAGCTTGAAGTGCATCGCGCAGAGCTTGAGAGGCGTCTTCTGGACGCAAATGAGCAGGCTCGCCTCGCCATCGAGAACGGTGGTACGTGATGGAAGCCTTTGTCTATATCATCTACAACTCGGCGATTTTTCTGCTGTCACCGCTGCTTGTTTTGTATTTTTTTTCTCGTTCCTGGCAGCGTGGCCGCTCGTTGGTGGGCATGGCCGAGCGCCTGGGCCGTGTTCGTCATCTTCCTCCGGCGAAGGCGGGTGGACGACTGTGGCTGCATGCCGTTTCGGTGGGTGAAGTTGGAGTGGCGGCGATACTGGTGCCCGAGATTTTGAAAAGATGCCCGCACCTTCGCATTGTTATCTCGACGGTTACAGATACTGGCCGCGAGGAGGCGATGAAGATCGATGGTGTCGAATATGTTTTCTATCTTCCCTTTGATTTTCCCTTTTCTGTACGAAGTGCACTTGAGCGGATATGTCCAACTGCGATGGCCATTGTCGAGACAGAATTGTGGCCGAATCTTGTATGGCACGCGGCACGGCGTGGGCTGCCCGTGTGTATCGTCAACGGGCGCCTCTCGGAAAATTCGTTTCGGGGCTACTTGCGGGTGCGACCGTTGTTCTTCTCCGTTTTGGGAAAGCTGGTAGGCGTCGCGGCGCGTGGTGAGGCCGACGCGATCCGCTATCGTGCCCTGGGTGCATCTGGGGTGTTTGCAGCGGGGAACGTAAAATTTGACGTGCCCGCCGCGCATGTTGTAGACGATCCGGAACATCTTAAAGAAAAATTTGGCTTGGGGGGTGCAGATCCGATTATTGTGGCTGGGAGCACGCATCCGGGTGAGGAGGAGGCGCTGGCTCGGGCGATATGCACTCTCAGAGAGCGTTTCGGACGCCTTGGCGTGTTGGTCGCCCCGCGCCATTTGCCTCGGCTGGCGGATGCCGAGGAGGCCCTGCGCCGCGGGGGGGTCGATCCTGTCCGCTGGAGTGAATTAAAAGATAAAACGGCTGTGGGTCAGGAAGGTGGACAGGTTGTTCTTCTCGATACCATGGGACAACTAGGGGAGGCGTATGAATGCGCCACTGTCGCCTTTATCGGAGGCAGCATCGTTCCCCACGGAGGGCAGAATCCCATTGAGGCTGCACGGTGGGGTGTTCCGGTAATATTTGGGCGGCATATGCAAAATTTCTCGGAAGTGGCTGGTGGCCTCATTGAGGTAGGCGGGGCGTTTCGGGTGGAGCGCCCCGAGGATTTGGCCGAGGCCTTTCTTCCCCTGTTGAGTGATACGAGTGCTCGCACTGCGGCGGGTGCCTCGGCGTGGAAGTCGGTCATGGCGAACCGCGGGGCGGCCGGGCGCGTAGCCGATTATCTGGTGGAAATGTTGAAAACCTCAAGGAACGATCAAAATGCTTGATCGAGGTGGGCTACTGCTGGCGCTTGAGGGAGATGAGCGCGCACCGCTATGGGCGCGTTTGGCTCTCGCGGGGCTGGCTCCCGCCGGATGGCTTTGGGGCGATGTCATGCGCCTTCGCCGCTCATTATATGAAGCCGGATTTGGAGGCAGCGAGCAGCCCGCGTGTCCTGTTGTTTCGGTAGGCAACCTGACCCTTGGGGGCACGGGCAAGACCCCGGCGGTTGCCTGGCTTGTCTCGCGGCTGATTGAGGCGGGGGAGCGACCGGCGATGGTCAGCCGGGGCTATGGGGGCAAGGGGCGCGAGGTCCGTATCGTGAGCGAGGGCCGGGGAAATGTGCTCTCCTCGCCGCCAGCCTCGGACGAGGCGGTGTTGATGGCGAGGATGTTTTCCTCTGTGCCGGTGGTGACGGGAAAGGATCGCCCCGCAGCGGCACGTCGGGCGGAGGCGCTAGGTGCCGGGGTGATAGTTGTGGACGATGGATTTCAACATCTCGCGCTCAAGCGCTCCTTCGATTTGGTGGTGCTCCGAGGGGATCTACCCTTTGGAAACGGTCGCATGTTTCCGGCCGGTTTGCTCAGGGAGCCTCTTCGTGCGCTCCAAAGGGCAGGGGCGATTTTAATCACGGGCGAGGCGGTCCCGGGCATTAGAGAAAAGGCGAGTTCTCTGGCGCCTGAGGCAGAAATTTTCGAAGGTAGACTCGCACCCTCGGCCCTGGTCAATCTCGAAGGGTTAGCCATTGGTAGTCTTGATGACCTTCGAGGTACCGGCATCGTTGCGGTGAGCGGTATTGGAAACCCCGATGGATTTCTCCGTACACTTGAGGGGTTGGGAGCTAAAATTTTGAAGAATCTTGCCTTTTCCGATCATGCAGTTTATGGGGAGGTCGAGGTGGCGCGAATTGCTGCTGCGCTAAAAGAGACAGGAGCGGAGCTTGTCGTGGCGACCGAGAAGGATGCTGTCAAACTCACAGATTTGCCGGGCACCAAGCCTTTCAGGGCCCTTCGCGTTGAGTTGGAGATAGAAGGAGGCGATGAGTTAGAGCGCCTTATTCTCAATTCGCTCGAGCGCAGTTAACCTCAGGCGCGTACATGGGTGAGAAGGTACGTGCCGCCCATGAGGAAGATGACGTTCGGGCCCCAAGCCGCCACGAGCGGAGGCAGGCGGCTGGCGTGTCCAAGAGAAATCCCTACGTAAAACAGAATTAGATAGCCCGCACCGATAGCGATGGTCATGGCGACGCCCAAGGCGACGCCGCCGCTTCTGTTGGACCGAATTGAAAATGGTACGCCCACAAGGGCGAGAACGAAGCAGATGAAAGGGGTGGAGAGTTTTGCCCACAGGTCTACGATATATCGGGTGGTGTCAACGCCGCTGCTTTGCATTGCCGTGATGTAGTTTCGAAGTTCTGCCCAACTCATCTCCTCGGGTTTTTTCCCTGATTGTTTGAAGTCGCTGGGCACATCCTTCAGATCAAAATGCGTCGCAGTGAAGGCCTCTTGCGTGATGTCTCCCTTCTCGTCGAAGCGGTGGATTAACCCGTCGTCGAAGCGCCAGCGCTTGACGTGAGGTATCCACTTGGCCTCCTTGGCGTCGATTCGCTGATAAAGCCGGTTTTCCTCGTTCAGGCGATAAAGTGTGACGCCCAGCATTCTGTCTTTGAAAGGGTCGAAAATATTTATTTGCCAAATGGTGTTGTCCTCGGAGCGATACCAGATTTTATTCGTGCGATTGTAGCCACGGGGGGCTATTTTCTTTACCTTCACCTGCCATATGTGATTTACACGCTGATTGGAGGCGGGAACGATATATTCGTTGGCAACGAATGTGATGATCGCAATTCCAAAACTCGCGATGAGTATCGGGGTGACCATGCGGTAGATGCTTGCCCCGCATGCGCGCATGGCGACAATTTCATTTCCTCGCGAGAGCAAAAGAAGCGAGAGAACACTAGCGAGGAGAACAGTCAAGGGAATTGAGAAAATGATGAGCTGAGGGATCTTGAATAAAAAATAAAGAAGTCCGTCGACGAAAGCGGCTTTTTTTTCGACGAGATCGTCGATACGCTCGATGAATTCGGCCATCAGGAAAAGCGTGATAGCGCCCGCCTGACAAATGCCGACGAATCGAAAGAATTGGGTAAGAATATACCTGCTGAGAATACTCATGCCGTCTTCGGGTTAAGCCAGTCGGATATGGGGAGCCGCCCGGCGAGTTTGAGAAGAAAACCGAAAATATCGACTGCGCCTTTTCTGATTACCATTTGTCCGGCCCCTGCCGCAACGGCGAGAAGTAAAGTGATTGGTCCCCATGCGGCGACTATAGCGGGAATGGTCCCGCTCTCTCCTAGCCCCTCGGTGAACGATGAAATGATGTAGTAGGCGAATACGACAATGAGACTGAGGGCAAAGCCCCCGTGCCTGCCCGAGCGGCGGTTCTGCACGCCGAGCGGCGCGCCTAGCAATGCCAGTGCAAGGCAGGCAAATGGGGTGGCGAATCTTTGGTGGAATTCGACTAGAAACGAATAATAACGTCCTGATCCTGGTTTTGCCGCAGTGATTTTTTTTCGCAGCTCGCTGATCGGCAACCCGCGGAGTCGAATTCGAAGTGCCTTTCCGTTTCCGAGCGACTGAGTCAAGTTCAAATTTAGATCGTAGGTGCCGAAGCGAACGACCTGATATTGATTCTCGCTGAGGGAGGTTTTTGGGTCTAATAGGGGTGCACTCTGTCCAGCCGCCGAGGGGCGCGCGTTTTTTTTCTTCTCATCCGTGACGGCGTTGACCTGATGGGTGGTTCCGTTGACGAGCCGAAGTATCATTCTCTTGCCCACGGGGTCCCTGATGACAATGCCCTGTTCGGCGAAGATTACCTGTGTATTTCTATTGTCACGGGAGTCAGAAATTAAAATCCCGTGCATTATTTTACTCTCGCGAGATGATTTTCGGATATAGATGATGAGTCCATCGAACGTGTCATTGAATACTTGCTCGCGGATCTCGAAAGCCGAGGCCTGATTCTTGAGTATTTGGTAGCGTAGATCGACTGTCGCCTGGTGGCTCCATGGCAGGCCGAACATCATTAAAAGCGCACTGATAATCGCAGATAATAAGCCTACTATAGCCACTGGCACGAGCTGGGAGTACAGGCTCATGCCAGATGCCGTCATGGCAACGAACTCGCTATCATTCGATAGGCGGCTGAAAGCCAGAATGCTGGAGACGAGGGTAGACATAGGAAGCGTGACTAGCATCAGCACGGGTAAGATGGTGAGAAGAAGCTGGCCGACCGTGGCTATCGGGACGCCCTTGTTGATGACGAGGTCGGTCAACTGGACCATGCGGTTTAAGAGGAGCAAGAACGTCAGCAGAAAGATACAGAGCAGAAAATAACTAATGATCTCCCAGAGAATGTAGCGGTGAAGCTTCTTCAAGAGGGAAATCTCCCTGGTGCGGCGGTGATTTGTGATACTGCTGGGGCGCATACTAGCAAAATCCCGCGCCCGCCCCTACATGCGGCGTGAATAAAGGGCCGGTATTGTCCTATCGTGGGTTACAAACCCTTTGATTCCGCTTGAATTGCGATAGCTCGCTGAAATTGATAGCGTTACAGCCAGCTCCCGGACTCGTGCCCATTTCGGCCTCAAGGGGTTTCGGGCGCCTTGTTGGAGGGATGCAGGTGGCGGGTTTATCGGATGGGAAGGGAAGGCGGCAGCTTGTAATCGCACCGAACTGGATTGGTGATACGGCTATGGCCGCCCCTTTTTTTGCCTCCCTCCGTGCGGCTTATCCCAATGACCGGCTTGAAGCGCTGGCCTCCCCCTGGAGTGCCGGGCTGCTGGATGTTTATCCGTGGGTGGATAAAGTTCATCGCATGGCCAGCGGCAAGTGGCGAACATTTTTTGCATCTCGCCCGCTGCGGCGGGGAGGGGAAATTAGCACCCTCTGGCTTCTGCCTAACAGTTTTCGCTCGGCGCTCCTCGGGTTTTGGCTGGGCGGCGTGAATCGTATTGGCTATGCTACGGGCGGTCGGGGTGCTCTTTTGACTCATGCCCCTTCTCCGCCACCAGAATCACCGCCCCCCCACCTGATTGACTATTATTTGGGGCTTTTGGAGGCTGAAGGGCACCAACCTGCCCACCGGGAGACTACACTGCCCGTAGCGCCTGTCGCAGCAGAATTTGTGGACAAGTTACTTGCCGATGAGGCACTAAACGGCGATGGGCCGCTGATTGGATTTCATCCGGGAGCGTTTTTTGGAGGATCGAAGACCTGGCCACCTGAGTCATACGGAGACTTGGCCCGGAGGCTGGCAGCAAAAACCCGAGCGCGCGTTGTTGTCATGGGCGGGCCCGATGAGGTGGAATTGGCCACCCGGGTGTGCGATGCGGCGGGTAGTGCAGCAGTTAATCTTGCGGGCAAGGATACACTTGGGGCGCTTCCTGCAATTTTAGCTCGCCTGAGTGTTTTGGTATCTGGCGATACGGGACCGCTCCATATCGCGGCGTTGGTGGGAACACCGACGCTCTCGCTGTTCGGGCCGACCGATCCACGCCGAACAGCCCCACGCGGACTTGCCCACATTTTGTTGCAGCGAGATCTGGCGTGCAGCCCGTGTTTTAAGCGTGTTTGCCCACTTGGTCACCATGATTGCATGAACGATATTAGCTCGGAGGAGGTGGCCGGAGAAGTGGAACGTATTTTGAACAGCGCCATGGATGAGTGGCCTACTGAAGCGAGGGCTGAGAGTTGAGCGGAAAAGTGGCGGTTTTTTTTGATCGTGATGGTGTGTTGAACAGGGAAGTAGGCTACGTAACGCATGTAGACGACTACACACTCTATCCCCGCTCGGCGGCGGCGGTGCGGTGTGTTAACGAGGCGGGCATGCTCGCTATCTTGGTGACGAATCAAGCGGGCGCGGCGCGGGGGTATTTTCCGAAGGAAATGATCGACCGCGTGCACGAAAAACTTGTGGCCGAGCTGGCGAAGGGGGGGGCGCACCTGGATGCCATTTATTATTGTCCTTATCATCCGAGTTCCGACGATCCTGAGTTGGCCATTGACTCGGACATGCGCAAGCCCAAGCCTGGAATGCTCCTTGAAGCTGCCCGGGAGCTTGGCGTCGATTTGGCCCGTTCTTATATGATCGGGGATAAATACACGGACGTGGAATGCGGCTGGGCGGCGGGCTGCCGAGGGGCCTACGTGTTGACTGGCTATGGCAGGGGCTCGCGCGACCACTTTGGCGGTGGTTGGAGCCGCGAGCCGGATATCCTCTCCGAGGATGCCTATCAGGCGGTTCAGGTAATTCTCGCGGAACGAGAAAAGAGCGGAGCATGACCCAGGGTTTGCGAGCTTATATAGACAAATTCCCCTCTCTTCGCGTGGCGGTGGTGGGGGACTTTATCGCCGATGAGTTTATTCATGGCGACACCTCTCGCATCAGTCGCGAGGCGCCAGTGATCGTTCTTGATTTCAACTCCCGTGAAATTCTTCCCGGCGGGGGCGGCAATGCCGCAATGAATACGGCCTCGCTAGGTGGTGGTGTCTCTGCCATCGGCGCCCTCGGGGCCGACCCTAACGGGGAGGCACTAAAGCAAGTTCTATCTCGCGGGGGGGTCGGGACGGGAAGTCTTTATCTTGAAGGTGAGCGGTTTACGCCGACCAAGATGCGCATTATGGCCGGGGGGCGTAACACCAGCCGCCAGCAGGTTATTCGAGTGGACCACGAACGTCAGTTGCCGATGAGTAGCTCGCTTGAGGCGCGGGTGCTTGACGCGCTGGAGGCCTTGCCGGGCGAGGGTGTGAATGCTCTCATCGTTTCAGATTACGGGCTGGGCGTGGTGACAGATGCGGTGCGTGAGATTGTGGGTCGTCTAGCTGGAAAAATGATTGTTTCTGTAGATAGCCGACACGGGGCGGATGCTTTCAAGGGTGTCACCGCAATAACGCCGAACGAGGAGGAAGTTGAGGCCCTGGTGGGTTATGTTCCCGACGAGGCGCGACTCGATGAGGCTGGCAACACATTGCTGGAGCGCACGGGCGCGCGAGCGGTCCTCATTACGCGGGGAAGCAAGGGAATGAGCGTTTTTGAGAATGAGGGCGGACGGACGGATATCCCTGTTTACGGCTCCGATGAGGCTGCGGATGTGACGGGTGCAGGGGACACGGTAATTGCTGCGTTCACGCTCTCGCTCGCCTCCGGTGCATCGGTTCCCGAGGCCGCCGAAATTGCCAATCGTTCGGCAGGTCTGGTGGTCATGAAGCGTGGTACGGCGGTCGTATACCGAGATGAACTTCTTGGGACGCTGGAGGAAGATTGAGCATGAATGAGGATTTTGATTCTTTCGGCGGAAAAGTTTGCTCGCTTGAAAAGCTGGCCGAGATCGTTGAGCAAGATAAGAAATCCGGGAAGCGCGTTATTTTCGCGAACGGATGTTTCGATCTTCTCCATGCCGGGCATATTCGCTATCTCCGGGAAGCCCGGTCGCTGGGCGATGTGTTGGTCGTCGCCGTGAACTCGGATGCCTCGGCGAGGCGGCTCAAGGGTGAGGGGAGGCCCTATACGTCCCAGAGCGAGCGCCTCGAGATTCTCTCGGCCCTCGATATGATCGATTATATTGTTATGTTTGAAGAAAATGATGTTTCTAAACTCTTGGTAACTCTAAAACCTCACGTCCAGGCGAAAGGCACCGACTACACCACAGATACAGTGCCCGAGCGCGAGACGGTGAAAAGCTATGGTGGTGAGGTGGCCATCTGTGGCGATCCCAAGGACCACTCTTCGACAGAAATCGGTTCACGCTCCGCCCATCCCGAGGCGAGATGAGCGATCGTTTCCTTATCGTGCGCCTCGGTGCTGTCGGGGATGTCGTCCATGCCCTGCCGCTGGCCTCGGCCATTCGCGCCGCTTATCCCAATGCCCATATCGCATGGGCGGTGGCGCCGGGGACGAGTCCTCTTCTTGAGGAAAATCCCGATATTAATCAAGTTTTAATCGTGGATACGAAAGCCTGGCGGTTAAAGAGACCACTCAAGGCGCTCTCGGACATTAGGCAGTGCATCGCCTCGCTCAGAGAAATTCGTGCCGACGTTGCTATTGATGCACAGGGTTTGATCAAAAGCGGGCTCATCGTTTTGGCGTCGGGAGCCGAGAGGCGTGTGGGCTTCGAGCAGCGAGCCTGCCGGGAGGGGGTGAGCGCCACCATGATGACGCACCATGCGCTCGCTTTAGAGAGGCCGCATCATGTCATCGAAAAAAATCTTTCGTTGCTTACCCAACTCGGGGTCGATATCCCGGCGAGAGAGGCGATACGGTTTGATCTGCATGAGCGGGTCGAGGAGGGCGAGACGGCGGCGTCTTTTCTCGGGCGCGAGGGGTTGTCGAACGGCCGCCCGTTGATGGTTATTCATCCCGGCGCGGGATGGGAGACCAAGCGGTGGGATGTAGCCCGTTATGCCGCTTTAGGCGATAGCTGGATTGAGATGTCTGGAGGCGGCCTTCTTCTTACCTGGGGCTCGGAGGAGGAAGAGGCGACTTGCCACCGCGTTGCAGAAACAATGCACGGCGGGGCCACAGTTGCCCCAAGGACGAGTCTTCGGCAGCTCGCCGCGCTTCTTCGCCGAGCGAGTTTTTTCGCGGGTGGCGACTCGGGGCCTCTTCATTTGGCGGCGGCTCTAGGCGTTCGGTGTCTGGCGATTATCGGGCCAACTGATCCCCTGAGAAATGGACCCTGGGGGGAAGGCCACGAAGTCCTGCATTATAGGTTGGCCTGTAGTGGATGTTATGGGAGAACATGTCCGGACATTGAGTGTCTTGACCGAATCGGGGCGGATGAAGCAATACTGGCTCTTCGGCGGTTATGGAATTCCCATGAAAAATATTGCTAAGTATGCGAAAATAAAGGGAGTTTTTGAGTGAGTACGTATTTAGTGACCGGGGCCGCTGGTTTTGTTGGCTCAAATTTATGCGAACGACTTATCGGAAATGGTGCCCGGGTTGTAGGTGTGGATAGATTTTCACCCTTCTACGGGAGAGAAGACAAAGAGGCGAATCTTGAGGCGCTGAGGAAAGCGGACGGGTTCAAATTTATCGAGATGGATCTTGCAAAGGATCCCCTTGAAAAAATTGTGTCCGGGGTGGATGGTGTGTTTCATCTTGCTGCCCAGGCAGGTGTTCGAGACAGTTGGGGCCAAGCTTTTTCTATCTATCTGGATGACAATAATCTTTCTACCCAACGTCTTTTGGAAGCTTGTCGGGATCAGACGCTAAAGGCTTTTGTCTATGCCTCATCATCGTCCATTTATGGAGACGCCCTGGAGGGCCCCACGAAAGAGGACGCTGTTCCGAGGCCTGTGTCGCCTTACGGCGTCTCGAAGTTGGCCGGAGAGCACCTCTGTTACCTGTATCACCGGAATTTCGGTATTCACACGGTGGCTCTTCGCTACTTCACTGTGTATGGGCCGAGGCAGAGGCCCGACATGGCCTTTCGCCGCTTTCTAACAGCGGGCATCGAGGGTAACGCTATATCGGTGTTTGGGGATGGAGAGCAGAGCCGGGACTTTACTTATGTTGCGGATGCCGTGGAGGGAACTTATCAGGCAATGCAGAAAGGAGCGCCAGCAGCCGTTTATAATATCGGTGGCGGGCAGCGGGCGACGCTGAACGAGGTAATCGCCCTGATGGGTGAAATTCAAGGTGTACCGCTTAAGGAGGATCGTGGGGAGGTCCAGAAAGGCGATGTTCGCCACACTTGGGCGGATACCTCGTTTGCAAAAATGGACCTCGATTTTCAACCGAAAACAAATTTGCGCGACGGCCTCAGAGCAGAGCATGAATGGCTTTTAGGGAGATTGAAAAAATGACCATAGATAAAGAGTTGCTTGAAATTCTGGCTTGTCCGGTGAGCAAGAAGCCGCTAGAGCTTAGCGAGGACGGAAATTTTCTCATCTGCAAGGATTCGAAACTCGTCTACAAAATCCAGGACGATATTCCCATCATGTTGGTGGACGAGGCCATTCCGCTCGATGAATGGGAAAAGAGCCAAGGAAAGGGGTAGGTAATGTCGGAGGTGGCCGAGCGACCAGCCGGCCCTGGGTCGTACTCCACCGAGGGTGCCAAACGCCAGCCCGTGAGTGTTGCAATTGTTGCGAGGAATGAAGCCTCTCGCATTGGCGCATGTCTTGACAGCGTATCCTGGGTGGACGAGGTCGTCGTTCTCGATAGTGGTAGCGAGGATGATACTCGTGAAATCTGCCGTACCCGAGGTGCCACGGTGCTAGAAGCCCCCTGGGGGGGGTACTCTGCACAAAAAAACCTTGCAATCGACAAGACGAGGCATGCCTGGATACTGAGTCTTGATGCCGACGAAGTTGTTACTGAGACACTCAAGGCTCAGATTATTTCAGTCCTTGAGGTGGATGGTCCGGCTGATGGCTACCGCGTTCCTCGGAAAAATATCTTTTTCGGTAAATGGCTCCGGCATGGGGACCATTGGCCCGATCATCAGATTAGACTTTTTCGAAAAAAATCCGGGCGTTTCAACGAGAAGCCGGTCCACGAGTCGGTGGATGTGGATGGAGTGGTGGTGGCTCTGTCCGATCCTCTTGAGCATCATAGCTATGATGATATCGGTGAATTCTTTGCCCGCCAGGCTCGCTACGCCACTCTTGCCGCCGAAGAATTACATATGAAGGGGCGGGCTCCAGGCATCGCTGATTTTCTCTTTCGCCCCTTTTGGCGGTTCATCAAGGGATATATCATCAAGGGCGGCTGGTTGGACGGGCGAGAGGGATTTATCGTCTCGGCTGGATATGCTTACTACGTATTTATGCGGACCGCCTTTCTTTGGGAGAGGCGTCGAGGGCGTGAAACCACTTAACATTCTTCATACTGAGGCCTCGCCGGGTCTGGGCGGCCAGGAGAAACGCATACTCCTTGAGGCGGAATCCCTCCGTAAACGGGGGCACAGTGTCCTCGTCGCGGGCCAGCCCGATAGTTTGATCTGCAAAGAGGCAGCGCAGGCTGGCATCCCTTTCCAGGGAGTGCGTATGAGGACTAGCTGGGACCCCTTGGCGTTCTCTGCTCTGATTTCTCTTATTCGGGTTTTTCGACCTGACATTATTCACACGCATAGCAGCAAGGACAGTTGGCTCGCAGGGCTGGCGGGCCGTGTGACAAGAGTTCCTGTAATCAGGACGCGCCATGTGTCGATCCCTCCGAGTAGCCATAAGTTTAACTGGGCCTATCGGCTTCCGAGCCGGATAATGACGACGGCGGAACTCATACGCCGGATGTTGATCGAAGGCGGTCTTTGTGAACCGGCGAGTGTGTCTGTCCTCCCTACGGGGGTAGATCTTTCACGTTTTCATGATGAAGTCAGGGGAAATGCCTTACGCGCTGAATTCGGCATTCCTGATGGAGCGCCTGTAGCCGGGCTTGTCGCCAACCTCCGCAAGAGCAAGGGAGTTGAGCATTTTCTGAGCGCGGCCCGTTTGATAAAGGATACGGGAAGTCCTGCTCGTTTTCTTGTAGTAGGTGAAGGACATTGGCGAGACATTTTTACGGCCCGGGCCGAAGAGCTTGGGCTGAATGATGGCACAGTTATTTTTACTGGCTATCGAGATGATATACCCGAAATCATGGCTGCGCTGGATCTGCTGATAATTGCATCGACGCGCACCGAAGGCATCCCCCAGGTAGCCCTTCAAGCCATGGCTATGGGGCTGGCTGTCGTGGGAACCAATATCGGGGGGGTTCCGGAGGCGATTTTACCAGCCGGGGCTGGGTTGGTGGTGCCGCCGGGCGATCCGGAGGCGCTGGCCGCCGCTGTCAGAGATCTGATCGAGGACGAGGAGAGGCGAGCGCGAATGGGCAAGGCTGGCCGGAAATTCGTTAACGAGCACCACACGCTTGAAATGATGCTCGATGAAACCGTTCGTATTTACAATGAGGTACTGGCGGCATGCGCCAACTGAAGATTATCCAGATAATTAGCAGTCCCTGGTGGACGGGGGCGGCTGAGCCGGCGCTTTTCCTGACCAAGGGGCTGGGAGATAGGGGACACGAACTTCATTTCATCTGCGAGGCTGGCGATAACCTTGAAAAGCAAGCCAAGGGCGCCGGATATCCGAGAGTTGAGGATGTGGTTCCGACCCGGAGTCTCAATCCCTCTCGTGTCTGGGCTGCCATCAACTCCCTGGCCACTCTGATCGATAAAGTTGATGCGGATATCATTCACACCCACCTTTCTTCTGATAATTGGCTTAGTTTTTTTGCCATCCGAAGGGCGCGCAAAAAGCCCAAACTCGTTCGGACAATTCATCATATCAGAGCTGCGAAGGCGAGCTATTTCAATAAATACCTTCTTGCCCGCTCGATGGACGCGGTTATCGGAGTGAATAACCATATCGCAGGGCTTTTAAAGACGCAGATTGAAGTACCTCCTTCTCAACTTCATATGGTTCGGGGGGGGATTGATATTGTGCGGTTTCATCCGCCCTCGATCGTGTCCAAGGTCAATGGCCGGGATATACTGGCCTTGCCCGACAAGGCGCTGCTCATAGGAATCGTATCGAGGTTGGCTCCCGACCGGGGGTTTATGAACCTTCTCGATGCATTCAAAATTGTCTCCACCGGGTCCCCCCAGGCTCATCTGGTGATTGTTGGGAAAGGGGAATATCTTCCGAGTATTAAGGAGCGTGTCGGCGCTCTCGGGTTGAAAGATCGGGTGCATTTCCCCGGATTCATAGAGGATGATCTTCCCGAGGTGCTCTCGGCGATCGATATTTTCACGCTGATGGCACCGGGCTCGGAGGGGACCAGCCGAGCACTTCTTGAGGCCATGGCGATGGGACTCCCAACCGTTGTGACCTCACATAATGGCTTGGATGAGGTGGTTCGAGACACGGTGACTTCCTATGTAGTTCCGCCGAATAATCCAGGGGCGCTGGCTGCTGGAATACAGGGCCTTGTTGCGGACAAAGGGAAACGAATTCAGTTCGGGCGGGCCGGGCGGCAGCGTGTTGAGCGGCTCTTTCATAACGGATACCGCGCGGAAATGGTCGAGAATATTTACGCCCAAATTCTGGAAATTTCGCCCTCGCCAAAGGATCTTCGCGAGTGACCCGACTAGAGACTTACCTCCGTGTCCTCGCGTACGTAAAGCCCTACCGTGTGCGATTTATCATTGCGGTTGTGTGTACGATTTTTGTTGGTGCGTTAAATGCGGTGCCCGCTCTTTTGGTTCGATATGCGGTGGACGATGTTCTCATAGCGAAAGACGTGTCCATGGCCTACCTGCTGTCGGTGGGCGTGGTCGTCATCTATCTTTTTAAGGGCGCTCTGGCCTACTGCCAAAACTATTTTATGTACTGGGTGGGTCAGCGGGTTGTAATGGATATCCGCAACGCGCTCCATCGCCATTTACTTCGCCTCCCCTTAAGTTTTTTCGACGATAAATCTACGGGTGAACTGATGGCGAAGGTCACCTACGACATCACCTTGATGCAAAAGGCTGCCTCGAGCGCGATTCGCGACATGGGCCGCCATTTTTTCACGTTCCTCGGGCTATTGTCTGTCGCAATTTATCAACAACCGAAGATGGCACTGATATTTCTTGTTATCGTTCCTCCGATAGGCGTTCTTATCGCGGTATTTGGTGAGAGAATTCGTAAGGCCACCCGCATGACCCAGGTGAAGATGGGCGACATCAACGCCCTGATGAAGGAAACCTACACCGGTATACGGGTAGTGAAAGCTTTTGGGGGGGAGGCGGCCGAGGAGGTTCGCTTTGATAAGGCAAATCTTTCTTTTTTCAGGCGGGTCATGAAGGCCATGCGGGTTCGTGCGATGACGCCCCCGATTGTCGAGAGTATCGGCGGGGTGCTCGCAGGCATGGTTCTCTGGGCTGGTGCGGGAATGATCATTCGTGGGGAGGCGACCCCGGGTCAGTTGTCTAGCTTTCTAGTTGCTTTCGGGATGATTTACGGACCGCTGAAATCTCTTTCACGCGTTTATCATACTGTGATGGAGGGAGTGGCTGGCGGTCAGGCTGTATTCGAGCTAATGGACTCCCATGTGCCCGAGGAGGTTAATTCAGGCGGACGAAAGATGGTCACTCTTACCAGTGGTATTCGCTTCTGTGACTTGTGTTTTTCCTATGGCGAGGGAGCTGTTCTAGAGAATCTTGATTTCGAGGTGCCGGTGGGATCAGTGTTTGCCTTAGTGGGACTAAGTGGTGCCGGAAAATCGACTCTACTCGATTTGATCCCACGCTTTTATACGCCGACAAAGGGACGAATAGAATTCGATGGCGTCGATGGGGCTGAATTTAACTTAAAAAGTCTTCGAGCGGGAATTGGTGTGGTGGGCCAACAGGTGATTCTCTTTGACGACACGGTGGCGGGCAACATCGCATACGGCTTTGAAGGCACAGCTTCCCGAGAAATGATAGGAAACGCTGCCCGGGCTGCGAACGCCCATGAATTCATCGAAGCGCTGCCGGATGGTTATGACACCATGCTTGGTGAGGATGGTGTTCGCTTGTCAGGTGGTGAGCGTCAACGAATAGCCATTGCCCGCTCGATACTCCAAGACCCTCCAATTTTGTTGCTTGATGAGGCGACGAGTGCCCTCGACGCCGAGAGCGAGAAAATTATTCAGGAGGCTCTGGATCGCCTGATGAAAGGGCGGACTACGATAGTCGTCGCTCATCGTCTCGCAACTGTTCGGGGGGCGAGAGAGATAGCGGTCCTGGACAAAGGGCGGATCGTGGAGCGAGGGGGGCACGAGTCGTTAATGGCCTCTGGTGGACTCTATCGTAGGCTTTGTGAGATGCAATTTTCAGTGAATAATGATGAGCCGTCCTCCCTTGAAGTTAAAGAGGGGGGAGACCCCGGGGATGGTCGCCGGGTGGAGCGGACTTCATGAGCCCGGATTCGCTGGAAACCATAGAGATGGATGAGACCGGGAGCAGTGATCGACCGCTATCTGTTTTGCAGATTCTCACCTGCCGGGGCTGGAGCTCGGACGCTTGGGCGGCGGTAAATCTTTGTCTCGGACTTCAAGAGGAGGGCCATCGCGTCCTCCTTCTCTGCCGAAATGTTGAGCGTGGCCACGCCGTAGCCGAGCGAGCTCGGAGCGAGGGTGTCAATGAAGTGGGTTTCATTGAGGCTAGCAACTATTTTCACCCGGCGAGCTATTTTCGGGACATCGGTTTTCTCCGAGGTCTTGCGCGTGAGCGCTCTCTCGATGCCGTGCATGTGCATCGAGGTGTAGAGCATTGGATCGCTGCAGCCGCTTGGCTGATGGGTGACAGACCCGTCTTGGTGCGTAGCCGCCATATTTTCGGCAATGTTCGCAGGCATGCGTTTAACAGGTGGCTCTATCGGTTTGGAACCGACCGAACGTTGTCGGTATGTGACAAGATCAGACAAGCGTATCTGGAGGGAGGTGATTTCCCAAAGGAGCGTTTTTTAACCGTGATGGGTGGCGTGAACGCGACTGCCTACGATCCGTCGAGTGGCGGTGTCTCTTTCAGGCGCGAATGGGGTATACCGTCCGAAGCGTGGGTCGTTGGTGCGGCGGGGAGTCTGCGGATGTGGATGAAGGGGCAAGATGTGTTGTTACAAGCGGTAGCCCGGATGTCCGCCTCTGGTGCCAATCCCCCCTGGGTACTTTTAATTGGCAAGGGAGAGGATTTGGATAACCTTAGGTCCCTTGCCGAGGAACTCGGAATTTCTGACCGAACTGTGATTACGGGATATCTAGAACATCTTTCAGAGGCTTTGGCGGCTTGTGATGTGCTCGCATTTCCTTCCATGCGATCGGAGGGAACAAGCCGGGTGCTCTTCGACTGTCTCGCAGCTGGCAGGCCCGTGGTGGCGAGTCGCGTCGGTTGCACTGATGAAATTGTGCGTGACGGCCAGGAGGGTATGCTGGTTCCAGCGGGAGATGACGAGGCCCTTGCGGCTCAATTGTCGATACTACGTGCGGACCCGGGCAAGGCGAGAGAGATGGGAGCCTCGGCTAGGCGGCGTGCCGAGAATGAATTTGATCGCCGTGTTGTAGCGAGAGAGATTGTAAAGATTTACCGGGAAGCGGCGCGTAACAGGAGGGTTAAAGTCGCATGAATTCTGAAGTATTAGGTTCTAACTACATACTAGGAATTAGTGATTCTCATCTCTCGACGGCTTGTCTCCTGAAAGATGGGGAGATAGTCGGTTGCGTGAGCGAGGAGCGTTTTACGAGGGAGAAGAATCAAAGCGCCTATCCCGTGCAATCCGTTACCTTTTTGCTCGAACACGCAGGCATTGAGGGTGGGGATCTTTCTGCTGTTGCCCTGTCAGGACATGAGGCGATGAACCCCGAATGGTTCGAGCGTGTGACGCGGGACGATGAATATATCGATGAGTATCTGGGAATCAAGAAAACGAGCCCGATTCGCCGTAAGGCCCGAAAGGTGGGCCAAAAGCTCAATATCGCAGGGGATGCCAAGGGGAAGAATCTGACTCCAAACGAGGAGCGGTTTCAGAAGATAGCGGATCATCTAGGCATTGAAAAAAAGATTATCCACATTATCGAACACCACACAGCGCACGCTGCTGCTGCGTACTATGCTTCTCCTTTTGCAGGCGCGGATGATGACGGGATGACGACCGTTTTGACGAACGATGCTTCGGGAGACGGGCTCTGTGCCACCTGGAACACGGCCGGGCCCGATGGTATCCACCGGATAGCCTCCTCGCCGAGCGCGGCGGGCTCTCTGGGAAGTTTCTACAGCCTCATCACGCAGTATCTGGGCATGCGCCAACTTGAGCATGAATACAAAGTAATGGGGCTCGCTCCCTATGCACCTGATTATGGTCGTGAGAAGTCCTATGACGTGCTCAAGAAGATGATAGCTTTTGAGCAAAATGACGCACCCGAATTTCGTTGGAAGATTCGCCGGGACCGCTTTCGCTACATGATGGAGAATTTGGCGAGACACCGCTTCGACTGGGTGGCGGGAGCTGCGCAGGAACTTTTCGAGGAATTGTTGCTCGACTGGGTTTGTGCGGGTATCGAGGCGGTCGGTGAGCGACGCGTTGTTCTGAGTGGTGGGGTCTTCATGAACGTCAAGGCGAATCAAAAGGTCTCGGTACTTGACGAGATTGATGAAGTATATGTTTTGCCAAGTTGCGGAGATGAATCGAATGCCATCGGGGCGGCATACTGGTTGCATGCTGAGGGCGGAAAATCCGGCAGGCGCACCAATAGCTGCGTACCATTCAAGGGTCTTTATCTGGGTCGTGATGTGGTCGAGGAGAGTATCACCCAGGCAATTTCTGATACGGGTGTGGGCGAGGCCAACTCTGTCCGTCGGTTTGATGATATAGAGAGCGAAGTGGCGCGGCTGCTCTCCATCGGAGAGGTAGTGGCTCGGGTGAAAGGGAGAGAAGAGTTTGGCGCGCGTGCCCTTGGTAATCGCTCAATATTGGCCAATCCTAAGGATTTTCAAGTTGTCACGCACATCAACAAGATGATTAAAAGCCGCGATTTTTGGATGCCGTTTGCTCCCTCGATATTAGATCGCCGGGTGGCAGATTATATCCTGAATCCAAAAGGGCTTTTCTCGCCCTATATGATGATCACATTTGATAGCACCCCGCTCGGGCGAGAGGAATTGACGGCGGCATGCCATCCCTACGACGGCACACTTAGGCCACAGATGGTCGAGCACTCATATAATCCCGACTACTATCGGCTGATAGAGGCGTTCGAAGGCCTGACCGGCATCGGGGGTGTACTCAACACTTCTTATAATTTGCATGGTGAGCCGATTGTCTCAAGCCCTGAGGACGCTATACGCACATTCGAAAACTCTGGCTTGGTGCACCTGGCTCTCGGGCAATATCTAATCTCCAAGAAACTGACCCATACTCTTTAAGCCCGCCCTGTCCTTAGATTTTCGGAGTCGCCAATGAAGATAGCCCTTATTCGTTCGGCGGTTCACCGAAAGGGAGGGGTGGAGCGCTACGTCTGGCATCTCGCCGGAGAGCTTGCCCGCCGTGGGCACGATGTCCATCTTATCGCCCGCCGCTGCCCGGAACTTCCTCATCCTTCAGTGAAATTCCATCCTGTTATCGTCGATGGGCTTTTTTCGTTCTTGAAAGTCCTCTCCTTCGCTTCAAAAGCTGGGATGTTGGTGGCGGCAGGTAACTATGATGTGGTGCATTCGTGTGATCGTATTTTCAATTGTGATATCTACCGCGCGGGCGAGGGAGTGCATCGGGAATGGCTCGATGTGTCGGCGCGATTCATGCCTGGTTGGAAATCCGCTCTGAAATATCTTGATCCGCTGCACCGTGTTCTTCTGCGTATCGAAACGCGCCTTATGCGGAATGGTGGAGCGAGAAGAGTGACGGCTATCAGCAAGCGGGGAGCCGAGGAAATTAGCCGCCATTACGGCCGGGAAAACGTGCCTGTTATTTATAACGGTGTAGACCCCGAGGAGTTTCGTCCCTCGTCTCGGGAAGAGAAAGCAGACCTGCGTGAGAAATACTATATCCCTGAAAATGCTTTCGTTGTTTTGTATGTAGGAAGCGGATTTTATAGAAAAGGGCTCCGTTATCTCATCGAAGGGTTTGCGCACTTGGACAATGGGAAACGCACACCATTGCTCCTTATTTCGGGAAAGGGGAACATTCGGCCTTATGAGCGGCTTGCAAGAGCCCTTGGAGTTTCTGGGCAAGTTCGTTTTCTGGGGGTTGATATTCCCGTCCCACATCTTTATGGAGCGGCGGATGTTTTTGTTTTTCCAACGCTATATGAGCCTTTTGGAAATGTTTGCCTTGAGGCGCTGGCGAGTGGTCTGCCTTGTGTTTTTTCGTCTTGCAGTGGTGGAGCTGAAATCGTGGAGGACGGCGTGAGCGGCCTTATTTTGGGTGATCCAACTGATGCAGAAGAGATCGCCCAGCATATTCGATTGTGTATGGACTCAGAGAAAGCCATCTCGATGGGGCGGGCTGCATCTGCACTTGCCCAGAAGTTTAGTGTGGCCGCGAACGCGGACCAGAACGAAACCCTTTACCGTGAGATTATGGCTGAGAAGGGCCTGAGTTGAAAATTCAGGTTTGCGCTGCTGCCTATCCCCCGATGGTTGGAGGCGTGCAGACGCTTTCTGCCCGTCTAGCCGGGGAATTGGCCCGCAGGGGGAACCAGGTTCGGGTCCTCGCCCGTGGGCGGACAGAGGACCGAGATGTAGATAACGATGTGGCGCCTGCGCAAGTTCGCCGAGTTTCCTGGAAGCCGCTTATCTGGCCCATATTCGCGGGGGAAATCATTCGGGATCGACCCGAAGTTGTATTGCTGACTCATCGGGCGGACTTTCTTCGTCCGGCCCTGGCCGCCCGTAGATTAGGGATGCCCTGCATAGTTGTTGTGCACGGCAACGAGGTGTACGCCTCACCTCGTAAGAATGAACTGATCGCCGCTCTTTCTCGCACAGACGGCGTAATTGCCGTAAGCCGCTACACGCTGGGCCGTTTGCAGGAGATGGGACTTCGTGCTCGCCATATGGTTGCGATACCCAATGGCGTGTCATTTGAGAATTACGGCCCACCTGAGGATGGTGATATTGTACGAGGAGAGCTGGGACTCGAAGGTAAGAAGGTGATTCTTTCGGTGGGACGTCTGAATGCGGTAAAAGGATTCGATACGGTGGTTCGTGCACTTCCCCAAATTATCCGGGAGGTGCCGGATGCTGTTTATTGTATTGTAGGAGGCGGGCCCGAGGCGATTCCGTTGTGGGCATTAGCAAAAGAATTGGGTGTTGAGGAGCGGGTGATTTTTACTGGCGAAGTTCCTCTTGGTGAGCTTGGCCGGGGGGAGCATGCCTATTATCAGGCATGTGATGTTTTTGCGATGCCCTCGCGCAATAACCCGGAAATGGGACAGGTCGAGGCGCTTGGGATTGCCCATCTTGAGGCGGGTGCCTGCGGAAAGCCTGTTGTTGGAGGCCGCAGCGGCGGCACTTCCGAGGCAGTGGCTGACGGTGAGTCCGGCATACTCGTAGAGCCTGAGCGACCTGATGAAGTGGCCAATGCGATTGTGCGTATCCTCTCCTCGCCGGGGTTGGCCGAAGAAATGGGAGCTAATGGCCGCCGTCGTGCTGAGGTAAGAACATGGAGCAAAGTGGCTGAGGGGTATGAATCTGTTTTAAAGGAGGTGGTCGGTGGTTAGGGTTCTTGATGTGGGCTGCGGCTGGAAAAAAATTAATGGCGCCGTAAGCGTGGATATTCGAACGCAGACGACGCCAAGCGTATGCGGTGATATGGATGTGGACGGAAGGTCGGGCTATTTTCCCTTTCGGGATGATTCTTTCGATGAGGTTTATATCCTTCAGACCATCGATCATTTCAGAAATATCGTTCCTGTCATGGAAGAGGTGCATCGGGTCGCCAGGAAGGGCGCGAAAGTAATTATCACCGTTGCACACGTGTCGAGCATTTACTCTTGGAGTGATCCGGTACATCATCTTCATCTGACGAGCCGTTCCTTTTTGTGCTTCACCGATCACCCGACAAAGGGTGCTGCCTATACAGAAGCCTTATTCCACCCCAAAGAGTTTCACTTCATTTTCAGCCGATCGATTATTTCTCTGATACCGCGCCTCCTTTGTGTAATGTCCCCTCGAGTGTACGAGAAGCATTTTTCCTGGATGTTTCCTGCCAACGATATGTATTTCGAGTTCGAGGTGTTGAAGTAATGCAAGGATTTATCCCTGCGGAGGTGAATACGTCACTTCGTGAGCGCCCTCCGCTTGCGCGGGCCGCGTTGGTCTGTCTCGCTGGTTTTTTGTTCTTCTCGCCATTTTCCATTTCGCTTTCCCAGATTTTTGTTTTTACTGGGATTGCCCTTTGGCTTCTTTCAGTATGGAAGGAGCCTCGCTCCGCGCCGCTATTTTTTTATTTCTGGAAACCATTTTTGCTTTTTGCGGTCCTTACGGTTGTGAGCGCTTTTTTTTCAGATGACATCCCCCGAAGTATTAAAGATGCTAAACAGCTTTTTCAGATTTTTATTTTCTATTTCGCCGTGAATATTGTTGCCGATGAGCGCGAGGCTCACTGGTTGGTGAAGGTACTTCTCGGAGCGGCGGCATTGGCTTCGTTATTCACACTGGGCTTCGCTTTGTTGAAACCGATAGGCCTGGCGAACCGCATGTCGGGATTTTTCAGTATCTATATGACACTTGGCGGTTATCTTGTAATCGCAGGCGCTCTGGCCTTTGTATATCTGATGATTACGGACGATAAGTTGGCCAGAAGGCTTGCGGGGGCAGCAAGCGTTGTAATTATTGCCGCCCTGATGTCCACATTTAGTCGCAATGCCTGGGTCGGTCTTGGCGCGTCTGTAATCTGTGCGGTCGTTGTTGCGAGAAGTATAAAGGGGATGATTTTTGTTGCCCTTCTTGCCATTTTGGTGGTGACGCTCTCACCACCTTCTGTGCGTAGTCGCATACTGAGCATTGGGGATTCGAAGGACCCGACGGCGTTGGAGCGGGTGTATATGTGGCAAAGCGGTTTGAATATGGTTCGAGATCGACCTGTTTTCGGTACAGGGTTGGATATGATCAAGCGGACCTACACGCCCTATGCCAATCCTAAGGCGATGAAACAGCGTACAGGGCATCTGCATAACAATATGCTGCACATTGCATCGGAGAGAGGTGTGCCAGCGCTTGTGGCCTGGATCTGGGTCATGGCGGCATTTTTTATGGCGGCATTGAGGCGAACGAATTTTTTGTTGGAAGCGACATTTGAAAGCCGCTACTTGCCCGCCGCCGGCCTGGCGGCATTAACAGGTTTTTTTGTTGCCGGTTTGTTCGAGTACAACTTCGGAGATTCCGAGGTGGTCATGCTTGCCTATTTTGCCATGGCCCTTCCGTTTATGGGTAACCCCGGAAGGACATCTCTACTGTAGGCGAATGAAAGTCTGAAAAAAACTTAGCCTATCAACTGATTCGGTGGCGGCGAGTTGAACCTCACCCATCTTTTTGCCTTGAAGCTCGTATATTAGTCGCCCAACTTTTTGTCCCTCATGGATGGGAGCGGGAATCGAGGTAGGAATCTCCTTTCGAACGGAGATGAGTCTGGCTTGCCCGCGTTTGACCAGCTTGCGGAATTTTTGTGTGGACTTGAGGTAAATTTTGTTTTTTTGTCCGCGTTTGACCTTCACGCTGAAAGCGCGTTCCGAGCCGGGCTCCTTTCCTTTGTACCAGCTGTAATTTGCGAATCCCCAGGCGAGAAGGCGTCTTCCCTCCTTGAATCTCCTTCTAGGGTGGCTGGAGCTCATAACGACGGCGATCAAGCGCAAATCGCCGCGTTTGGCCGTGGCAACAATGCTGTAGCCCGCTTTTCGGTAGGAGCCTGTCTTAAGGCCATCGAGGCCGCGAAACTTACCAACGAGTCGATTTGTATTAGTGAGGGTGAATTTTCCGTTCCGAAAGGGTGTGTGCTTGGTTTTTCCCCACCTTTTCGTGATTGGATATTTCAATAGTTCTCGGGCGATGATTGCCATGTCGCGCGCGCTCGTCATATTGGGGGGGAGTCTTCGTCCCGGGGGCAGACCGTGGACATTGACATAGCTCGTGTCAGTCATACCTAGCTGCTTGGCACGAGTGTTCATCATTTCGACAAAGATATCCGAGTCACCTGCGATGTGTTCGGCAACCGCGTATGCGGCATCGTTCGCCGAGCTGATAGCCACGGCCTTGAGAAGATCTTCGAGAGAAAACTTCTCTCCCTGTCTCAGATAAACCTGCTGGCCGCCAATCCTGGAAGCTTTTCGCGATGTGGTGACGATATCTTTGATATTGACGGATTTGGTCTTTATTTGCTCAAGGGTGATGAGTAGGGTCATCATCTTTACAAGGGATGCAGGGATTACCCGGATTCTGGGCTGAAAGGATTTAAGTATCTGTCCCGTATCGGCTTCAATTAGTAATGCAGAACGGTAGGGCCAGGATTTTTTCTTCGCGCTTTTGGCCTCTAGATTCGATGTGCTCGAAATAATGATGAAAAATATAGAAAGGGTAATAGTCAGAAATAGTCGAAGATTTGCTACGGCGCGTGAATAGTCCTTCAGCATATAGCAGCCCCATTGTGAAGATTTCAGGCGGAAAATGTGAAACTTTGAGCTAATTCTCGGGGCGGAGCGTTATCTGTTTGATTTCTTTGGTTATTGTAATGCTAGTTGTTATGCTATGTCAAGAAAAAATCATAAGCCCTTTGTGGTAGCGGAGAATTTGGTTGTAGAGGAAGCGAGTTTCTAGGGAGCAAGATCTTCTGCGATGATAAAAATTTGGTCAAAATATGTGCTAGCGAAGGGTTGGGTGGTTTGCTAGTATCTCTCAATTGAAATTAATTAGCATTTTTGAGCGTTAAGCGCCTAATTGAGTGTCATTTGCAAGGTATGTTGGGTGTGCCTCCGAGAGGTGGAGCGCCTATTAGTTAAGGAGGGTCTGTAATGTTTGAAGGCTCCTACGTGGCGATGGTTACTCCCTTCCGCAACGGTAAGGTGGATGAGGACGGTGTTTGCGCCCTGGTAGATTTTCATCTTGAGAACGGGACGCACGGAATAGTTGCCTGCGGTACGACGGGTGAGGCTGCCACTCTCAGCCATGAAGAGCAGGATAATGTGATCGGTCTCATCATCAAGCGTGTTGATGGCCGTATCCCCGTAATTGCCGGTTCAGGCTCAAACAGCACGGCAGAGGCGATTCGCCGCACGGAATTCGCAAAAAAAGTTGGTGCCAATGGCGCTCTCGTCGTTGTTCCTTATTACAACAAGCCGACTCAGGAGGGGCTTTATCTTCACTTCAAGGCTGTGGCCGAGGCCGTCGATATTCCTATTGTTGTTTATAACGTGCCTGGCCGGACAGTGATTAACATCGAGCCCGAGACGGTCGCAAGGCTTGCCTCTGATATTCCCAATATTGTAGCTATCAAAGAGGCGAGCGGGAGTCTTCCGAGGATTTGTGATGTTATCGATAAATGTCCAGACGAATTTGTTGTCTTGTCTGGAGATGATTTCGTTAACCTGCCTTTGATGATGATGGGTGGTAAGGGAACTATTTCGGTTACGGCGAACGTGGCGCCTGCTGATGTTTCTGCGATGTGTCAGGCCCAGTTGGATGGCGATTCAGCGCGTGCTCTTGAACTTCATTATAAGATGTGGGAACTGAACAAGATGATGTTCGTTGAATCTAATCCGATTCCGGCGAAGGCAACGCTTCATCTTATGGGTAAGTGTGATTTGGAGTTCCGGCTGCCCTTATGTCCGCCTTCTGCTGATAACATGAAAAAGCTCGAAGCTTTCGCGAAGTCTTACGGTCTTGTGGGCGAGGCCGTAATGGTCTAGTGCCAGGGTTTTAGTCAACTAAAAAACGGCGGATAGGGAAGAATCCTTATCCGCCGTTTTTTTTGTGGGTTTCGAATTTTGAATTTAGCCGCAGTCGCTTAATACCTTCACGGGCTCAGATGCTTTTCTGGTTCCGGCCATGAATTCCTCAAGGAGTTGTTTCGCGCAATTATCAGGGATCTGAATTGGCGGGTGTTTCATGAAGTAGGCGCTTACCGGATAGAGTGGGCCCGCCTCTTTTCTGTCTCTTGCGATTCGGCAAAGGCGCATTGCATCGATCACAACACCCGCCGAGTTGGGTGAGTCTTCAACAGAAAGCCGGGCCTCAATCTCAAGGGGAATGCCGCCGAAGCCCTCACCTTCGATGCGAAGAAAGCATAATTTGTTGTCTTCTTGCCAAGGAACATAGTCACTCGGGCCGATGTGGATGTTGTCCGGCTCCAGCGGATGCTCCAACTGGCTCTGTACGGCGGACGTCTTTGATATTTTCTTCGAATGAAGTCTCGAGCGCTCAAGCATGTTCAAAAAGTCAGTGTTACCGCCGGTGTTGAGCTGATAGGTTCGTTTGATCTTAACGCCTCGGTCTTCGAAAAGCTTAGCTAGGGTTCTGTGAAGTATCGTGGCACCGAGCTGAGCCTTCACGTCGTCACCAATGACGGGAATACCCGCGTCGGTGAAACGCTTGGCGAATTCAGGGTCCGAGACAATAAATACAGGCATACAGTTGATGAATGAAACACCGGCGGAGAGGCACGCCTCGGCGTAGTGGCGAGCGGCCTCCTCGGATCCAACCGGCATGTAGTTGAGAAGCATTTCGGCGCCGCTATCACGGAGAATTTTCTCTACATCCACCGGCTCCGCCTCGGCGGGAACAAAAGTGCGGTCGGGATGATATTCCTTCATGTGATCGGCCACCCCATCAAGGATCGGCCCCATTTGAACTGTCACGCCGAGGTTAGGCACATCTTTCCAAATTTCCTTGGTGCAATTAGGCGGCGCAAAAATCGCTTCGTGAAGCGGGCGGTCTACTTTGCGGACATCGATATCGAAGGCTGCGACGACCTGGATGTCTTCGGGGCCAAAGCCGCCCAGATCGCGGTGCATCAGTCCGAGGTCTTCGCCCGGGTTGTTTCGATAATACTCAATGCCTTGCAGGAGCGAACTCGCGCAATTTCCGACACCCGCAATTGCTACTTTTATGGGGTTCAAGGACAGGATACCTCCGGGATTTTCCCTAATTGACTGAATATAAAAGATTTACATGATGTCGTTCCCGCAGGGGAACTCGGGTAATACTCACGACAGCCAATGCAAACTGCTTGACAGTGTGGAGATTCTATTCATGTTGGCGGAAAAAGGCAACCGAAGCTGAGGTGCTAAGTATCAGGAATTTTAGCGATTGCGGCATTAGTGATTCGACCTGCCCGGCTCTCTCGATACTTGCGAGAGAGCCGGGCGCGAGGAAAATTAGTCTTTTTTGATCAAAATATTATTGTAGAGAACTGCGGCAATAACCGCCCCAATGATAGGACCGATCCAGTAGACGAGGTGATTGTCGAATCCGCCTCCTGCTAGTGCCGGGCCGAAAGTGCGGGCCGGGTTCATAGAAGCACCAGTGAGTGGTCCTCCCATGAGGATGTCAGCCGTGAGTGTCAATCCGATGCCAAACCCGCCGATATCGGGTTTGCGATCATCCACCGCCGTTCCCCAAATGGCTGTGACGAGGAAAAAGGTAAGAACGATTTCGATAAGGATGCCCGTACCGAAACTTACGCCATCGCCCAGCATCGGGGTCCCGAGGTGTGCTTTTTGCCACACTTCCGGGGCGAAGATGATTCTCAGCAGCAGGCCGGCGACGGTGCCGCCGATGAGCTGGCTGATGATGTAAGAAACGCCGACTCCGATTTCCTGCTTTTTCGTCACGAGAAACCCGATGGTCACTGCTGGATTGAAATGACCGCCCGATACACCACCGAGGGCGGAAATCATGACAGAAAGAATGACCCCGTGTGCGATAGCGATTCCGATAAGTCCAACGGCACCGCCTGTTTTGGCATTCAGAATGATAGAACCTGCGCCAATGAAGCAAAGTGCAAAAGTTCCAATGGCTTCTGCTATACACGCTCTTCCAGTTTGACTCATTGCTTGAACTCCTCCTCTGGTTTAGGCCGGGCGTATGCCTAAATATAAAAATTTAATCGTCTTTAGGGTTTGAGTTGGGCGAAAAGGACGATAATTAAAGTGCAATACCATTAATCTACCCTTCTTTTATGAATGCAGCAAGATATTGAATATGAGATATTTCATTTGTGTAATGGGAAGGCATTTATTACCAGACATTAAGATGTGAAATTACAATTCCGTTAATTCAAGGAGATTTCTAGGATGGAAAAGCCAGTTGATCCCAGAAAAGAAAGCAGTGTTGTTGGTGAGCGCTCCATTGATAAACTGGAGCTTCCAACTGCTGGCTATGTATTCACAATGTCGGCGGATACCGAGACCATTGAAGGAGAAGGACAACTCAAAATAGGTAAGCACCGCCATTTTGAGGTTTTTTGCGATGAGCCCGAGCGGATCGGTGGTGAGGACGCCTATCCTCAGCCTCTTTGCTATATCGCTATGGGGGTGGGTTTCTGACTACTCACCCAGCTTGCGCGGTACGCGCATATGATGAAAACCCCTTTCAAGAAAGCTAGTTGCAGGGTTGAGTTTGATTATTTTCTGCGGGGCTCGGTTTTAAAAAGCACAGTGGATTCCGGTTGTACGGCGGTAAGGACGCATTTTGTCGTTGAGTCGGATGAATCTGAAGAAAGGGTGGCGGCCGTTATCAGAAATGCGAAACAGGGTTGTTTTGCGGAGAGAATGGTAGAGACTGCGGTGCCGCTCTCGAGCACGGTGGAGTTGAATGGAAGATCGATTTCACTTGCTTGAAACGTTTGCTCCAGGTCCGGCAAAGTATGGGAGTGTTGTAAACAAGGTGTTGTAGTTCGTATGTTAAGTTTCGCGGTCCATGTTGGTGGCCCGGCAATTGCCGGGGCTTTAGAGTCTCCTTGTATAGGATGCCATGATGAAGATTCCGAGTCTGCCAGTGGAAAAGTACGAAGCCATCTTCCGCGAACTCGAGGGTCACAGTGATCTCGGGGAGGATATTAAGCGCCACCTCGAAGAGCGGGATCGCTATCTTCGTATGCTCAACGAAGTTCTGTCCTCTCTTCCCGAAGGCTCACACGCGCTTGAATTGGGATGTGGAACCGCAATTGACTCCTGTATTCTCTCGAAGCGATATCCACAGATCCATTTTTCCGGGCTCGATATCACTCGGGGCAGCCTCGTCGTTTCAAGGCGTGTAGGCGAGCAGATGGGCGAAAGGATTTTTTTGCTGCAAGGTGATGTTTTTCGACTTCCCTTCCGAACAGATTCGATCCAACTGATTTTCCATCAAGGCTTGGTGGAGCATTTCCGGGAGCCCGATGGAATGATGAAAGAGCAAGCTCGTGTGTTAGTTCCCGGGGGATGGTCCGTTATCAGCGTTCCACAAACATTTACCGGGTATACCGTGATGAAGAAAGGACGGATTCGGGAGGAAACTTGGCCCTGGGGTTGGGAAACGAGCTATACCGCCGGAGAACTTATCGCGCTGGGCAAGAGCGTGGGGTTGGAGCCGGCCGAGACTCGTGGCGAGGGATATTGGCGCTCGTGGGGGGAACCCACATGGGTGCTTCGGGATCTGTACGGGAAATTAGACCGGCGAAATCCGATGGCCGGGAAATCGCCATTTCGCATGTTCCGCCATTTTTGGGATGGTCTTTGGAATTGTATGGAAGAGATCATGGGGCACTATTTCTGCAAAAACGTCATCGTCTCGTTTCAGAAAAAATCATCTGGCGAAGAAAGCGTATCGGCGGCTGAAAACGCATTGACCCAACCTCGGTTCGGTGGGGTGTCAGATGATTAAAGGGAAAAGGTATTCGACCATGGGACATGCTGGAAGGTTATCGAACGTCTTCTCGGACATGAGAATTTGTTGCGGGAGGCGAGGCGAGTCTTAAAGCCCGGTGGACGGCTTCTTTTAAGTGCACCGTCGATTTCACCCCTTCATGGTTTGTCTTTTGATTATTACCGCTGGACCCAAAATGTGTTGCGCATTTTTTCGGAGAAAAACGGGTTCCGCGTTTTGGGTGTTTTCCCGACATCCTTTCTTCTTGGCGTCGCGGCCAATTTTATTTCACTGAGTGTCGTAGAAAATGTTGCACGGGGGACCCATGTGATACAATCCACGTTGTGTCCGTTTTTTGATGGATGAATTGTTCCGGAACGAGACCACCAGCCTAGGCGATATTGCCGTACTTAAAAGCTGTGATGAGGTTCCGGTCGGCTCTGAAACTGGTCTTGAATTTGCAGTTTAGGTAGGGTTGTTATTTACGGTGATAGCTTTACAAACTTGACCCTTGTACACAGGTTCCACTCCGCCCCTCCGGATGAACGATCTAATGGATCCAATATCCCAAGAGACTAATGGACCGCAGGCCGGCGGAGAAAGAAAGCGGGAGGCCGTTAGCCGGCGCGTCAAGCGGGGATTCGTTTGGAGCCAAATAGGTGGCATCCTTGATTACGGTTTTTATTTGGTTTTTGCGGTTCTTATCGCTCGCGCAATCGGCGTTCGGGAATTCGGTTTTTACGGGACGATTGTCAGCTATGCCTCTTTAGGCCTGATTCTCACTGGCCTCGGCCTGGATCGAGCCACCATTGTTCGCGGTGCTCCCTTGGCGGAAAACAAGCTTGGCATGATGAAATGCCTGATGCGGCGCTTTATCGCGGTCCGGTTGGGCGCAGGCGTATTTGTGGCAACGGTGCTGTTTGTTTTGGCAGGTCCGCTGATGTCTTACCTGCTCCAACCGAGAGTCGGCTATCTGCTGAGTTGGATGGGTCCCTACATCGTTTCCATGGGCCTTACGAGCCTTCTCATGGCATATTTTTCGGCACGGATGGATCTTAGGAATCCTAAGATAGCGAAGGCATTGGTGCAGTTAATCAATGTTGCCGGTGCGGGATGGATATACAAAAATGGCGGAAGTGCAGGTGTCGTTCTTTTTCTTCTGTCGGTAACGAGCATTCTAACAATGCTCACTTTGGGATGGATGAGCCGCAGCATATTTTCCGGGCAAGAAGAGAAAGTGGATTTTGTCCCTGTACGCTTGTTTTGCAAATCGCAGACGGCCATGGAGATTGTTACTTTTATCACGGGAAAAAACGCCGATATTATTCTTCTCAATATCTTGCTTGCCGGGACGATTCAGGTGGGTTTCTATAATGTCTCTTCCGCGCTTGTTTTGGCGATTAGCACCATGCTCATTGCGGGTGTAGGTGATATCGCCCTGACTGCCACTTCTGTCATGGCCAATAAGGGAGAACCGGATCAACTCAGACGCGCATGGAGGTTTAGCGTCAAATCCGGTGTGCTGCTCACGGTCCCATATATGGTGTTTGCTTTTGGTATTGCTCCGGCAATCGTGGCGACGTTCCTGGATCGAACCTACTTGCCCGCTGCCGAGGTGTTCCGTATCGCTGTCATGGGGCAAATTCTGGTCAGTATTCTTGGAGGCGGTTCCCACGCCAACATACTTCTCTCCTCTGACCGACATGAAGCGCTGCGCAATATTCGAGTGGTGATGGGTTTTGCGAATATCGTTTTTAATCTATTGCTAATCCCCAGGTGGGGAGCCGCTGGAGCCGCCGGGGCGACAGCAATCGCTGCGGTTGGCCGGGTATTTTGGGAATATAGAGAAGTGGAAAAATTACAGCGCTTTCCTCTTCCGGGCAGAGCGATTATCTCCATGACTGCGGCGAGCATCGTTGCAACGTTGATCGTCGTATGGTTCCCTTTCAGCAGATGGGTTTATCTTTTGACATCAGGGCTTGGTTTTACCGCTGTTTTCGTCCTATTGGCCTGGATTTTGAAGCCTTATGACGAGGAGGACGCGCCTGTGATCAGGCGGGCGGGCTATCCATTCGATGGTTTGGCACGCTTTATTTGCCGAAATTCATAATGTCTATTTGTCCGATCTATATAAATTGGGATTGTGAGCGCGAGCCGAACGCATACATTGAGCGCCGCTCGTTTCGCAAACCCGGTCTTGATGACAAGAAATGATAATTTTGCGCCCAGGATATGTTTTAGCGCTTTTCACTCACCCGTTTTCCCGCCGAGCAGATTTCGATGCGTATATTGCTGTGCAATGAGCACTATTGTCCTGTTGGAGGTGCCGAAATCTACATGCTCGACGTGGCCGTTCGTTTGGAAGAATTGGGCCACGAGGTCGGCGTTCTCCACGACACGCCAATGGATCCAGCTCTCGAAGGGCGCCGCCCTTCTTTCCACGTCCCTGGTTCGCTGGGATTTTTTCAGGACCAATCTCGCCAAGCGGTAAATGAAGTTCGAGGCGCTGTGCGCCAGTTCTCGCCCGACCTCATTTATCAAATTCAGGTGCTCGATCCGGCTGTTTCCCAAGTCCTCTCTGAGGCAGCACCTGTGGTGCGCTATGTTATGGGCCTTCGGCTCACTTGTCCCTCGGGAAGGCGCATGCCTCAAACCTGGGATGGTATCTGCACTAAGCCGTTCGATGTACATTGCCTGTGGAAGGCGCACACGCAGCTATGTATGCCTCGCCGTCCCGACACTGCCCTAAAAGTTTGGAATAAAGTGAGACGTAGTAGGCAGGCCAACAAAGAATTTGCCCGTTTGCTCTTACCCAGCCGATATGTGCGCGATTTGCTTATCGAAGGTGGTTTTTCGACTGAGCAGCTCGAGGTGCTACATCTCTACGCTGATGTGGATGAAAAAATAACTGCCAACAAGCCTGGGCGTGAGCGCCGGATCGTCGCGCTGGGTAGACTTATTCCAGAGAAGGGATTTCAGTGTTTAATCGAGGCATTGGATTACATTAAAGTACCAGCCTTGCTGGAGATTATCGGTGACGGATCTGAGGCCTCCTCCTTGAGGGAGTTGGCTGTGAAAGCCCCGGAGCGGCACACGGTCATTTTTTCAGAATGGCTTCCCAAGGAGCGCATTTTTGAGGTCTTTACCCAGGGTCGTGTAGCAGCTGTGCCGTCCATCTGGCCTGAGCCTTTTGGGATGGTAGGGGTTGAGTCAATGGCTCATGGGCTTCCTGCCGTGGCATTTGATGTTGGGGGCATCTCCGACTGGCTTACTGATGGAAAAACGGGCACGCTGATTCCGAGAAAAGATATTCCTGCCATGGGCCAGGCTCTCGAAGCGTATCTCACCGATTACGATTTGGCCGAGCGCCATGGCGTTGCAGGGCGCCAGGATGTGCTCGGGAGATTTCTCCCCGCTCACCATATGAATCGGCTCATGGAAGTTTTTGAAGAAGTTAGGTCAAATTCCACCGTATAATAACAGATTAATGTAGACGCAACGGATGGTAATATGGCTATTAAAAATAAAACATTCTATGGACTTAGTCATATGAAATTTTTGAAAATGGGAAAATGCTCTTTCTGGAATGAGACTCTCGCTCTGGGAGAGAGATGGGTCATTCGAGTCATTTGTTACCCCGATAATCCATTTAATGGGGCATCTCTTTACCGGAGGATTCAGCGGATGGACGAACGGTCTGTACAATGAGGAATTAGGACCCCATGTGGAACTTCGCTATTCCCACCCATAAATAGTTGACTTGGTCCGTCGGAGTGAGCCTCGAATCGAGGCTTTCAGCGGGTCTTCACCGCAATCCTCCCGGTGTAGTCGATCCGATTGAGCAGGATTTTCAATTTGTTTTTCTTAATGTATTCATCTACTGCGGCTCGGGCACCCTGCCATTCTCCGTAGTCATCGATGATCAAAACACCTCCCGGAGAGAGTCGAGGGAAAAGATGTTCCATTTCATGTCTCGTAGAACTGTACCAGTCGGTGTCTAGCCGCAAAATGGCTATCGAATTCGGAATAATTCCGGGGATTGTTTCTTCGACCTTGCCTTTTACGAAATGGAATCGCTTCTTATCATATCCCACGCTGAATACTGCAGTTTTCACTTCATCTAGGGGAACGATGTTCATTTTGAACAGGTCAGTCTCGTCATCGTTGTCTTCGTGGAACTTTTGAAATTCTTCTTTTGCATTCACCCCCCAGAGGGACACATCATTACCCGTTGGCGGTGACATTCCATCGAAGGTGTCGTAGAGATAGAGTTCGCGATCTGTGACCCCTAATTGAATCAGGGTTTTCGCTATTGCCATCATACTTCCACCCTTCCAAACTCCGCATTCGACAATATCTCCTGGAATTTGATGCTTCACGGTGTATTCTACCGCGCGAATCAGAGCGAGGAGCCGTTCCGGGCTCGTTTGGGTGTGGGATTCAACTGACTTAATCGTATGGAGATCTTCCGGCCGGAAATCGCTTCGAATCCGCCTTTGGTCTGCGGGTACCGAACCCTTCCGGACAACTTCAAAACCGAATCTTCCGATTATTTTTTTCAATGAGGATTTGATCAGATTCATGTTTTCTCAAATTAATTAAATTGAGGTCGAAGACTTACAATCTCAGAAAAATTACAAATTGACCATATAGAAATCATAGCTGGGATTGGCCTCCAGTCAAAGTGAGTCTGAAATTCGTTTTAGCCGACATTTCACATATGATTCCTTGATGGAGACTTTCTAGCTTCAAAAATTTCCTCGATCACGTTAGATGCGCCAATGATCGAAGTAGCTCGATGAGTCCCAAGATTAAGGCGAATAACCCTCTTGATATCGCGACCTCGGCGAGTTGGAAGATAGTGCATCGTCCGTGCTGAAAGACCTTCGTACCAATCTTGCTCAGTTTCTCTTGTAGGGTTGTAATGGCCCTATGGCTTCCTTCATGGAGGAGCGTCCGTGTCCGCTTATCAGAATATAGGATATACTGATGAGCGGTATTTTATATATTTCGAGGATACAGATTTTTCATTTCGCATTTGTCAAAAAGGTTTGTGATTAGCCGTGGCTGATGGATGCAACCATTTTGCATCTGGAGCGAGCGAGCCGCGGGCCAGGATCGCCTCGCACTGCTTATTACTATTCTCGGAATCGCCTGTTGTTTTTTGCCTCTTGTTCGCCCCGTCCAAATTTTTCGTGTTGGTTTTTAGCATCTTGTGCGCTTGTGTGGCCGGCGCGGCTGGCTCTCAGCGGTGATTGGCGTATTGTAGCCGGGGTTGCTGGCGGAGCTGAGAGATGATGCTCTTGGACGTTGATGGAAAAGTACCTGTAATAATTGACGAGGCAAGAACCGCGTTTTATTTTTCGGTTTTTTTTATGGAGATATCGTGGCGGGAAAGAGCAACATATTGGTCACTGGCGGTGCCGGATATATCGGTTCACATGCCTGTAAAGTTTTGTCGGGCGCAGGGTATGTGCCGGTTACATACGACAATCTGTCTCTAGGGCATCGCGACGCTGTCAAATACGGTCCTTTTGTGGAGGGAGATCTTTCCGATGGCGAGCGTCTTCGGGCAGTACTCTCGGAATACGAAGTGGGGGCCGTTGTCCATTTTGCAGCTAATGCCTATGTGGGAGAGTCCGTTGAAAATCCGCGGAAATATTTTAGAAACAATGTGGTCAATTCTTTAAATTTGCTCGAAGCGATGGTGGATGCCGATGTGAAACATTTAGTTTACTCATCAACCTGTGCAATTTACGGAATGCCAGACAAAGTGCCTATTCCTGAAGAACATTCACAAAATCCGGTGAGTCCCTATGGCGAATCGAAGCGAATCGTCGAAAATATGGTGCGCTGGTTTTGTGAAGCATATGGTCTCTCATGTGTGGCTTTGCGGTATTTTAATGCAGCGGGTGCCGATATGGACGGTGATATAGGAGAGAGCCATGTTCCGGAGACCCACTTGATTCCAATTGTCATTGAGACGGCTCTCGGGAAGCGAACGCAAATGGAAATTTATGGGAGCGATTATTCCACGAGAGATGGGACCGCTGTAAGGGATTATGTCCATGTAACGGATCTCGCTTCAGCACATTTAAAAGCGCTTGAATATCTTATTGACGGCGGCTCATCGGATGCTTTTAATTTGGGGACAGGGCAGGGCCGTACTGTTCGCGAAATCATTCAAGCTGTCGAGAATGTGTGTGGAAGAACTGTGCCTAGCAAGGAAGGAGAACGGCGACCAGGAGATGCTGTGGAATTGGTTGCCGACGCAAGACGAGCTAAGGAAATCCTTGGGTGGCAGCCTCTTTTTTCAGAGCTGGAACAGATTGTAGCATCCGCTTGGAAATGGCATTCAAAATCTGACTAGGGCTGAACGTTTTTTAAATGTTCAACTCGCCATGTCTATTTTTTCAAGGCAGACTTTTAGCACTTCATCAGGTCGGATATTCAAAATTCCCATATTTTTGTCTTCGTTTCCGGTAAGACATGATATTTTTCCGGTGGCGGGACGGTAGCGCCCCAAGTTCTCTTTTTTGAATAGGGCGACTCCGGGAATATCTGCCGCCCAGGCAAGGTGGAGCGCGGCAGTATCGGACGTGATAACAAGATCGCATTTTTTCATTAATGAGGCGGTGCCTTGATAGCTGATCTTCCCCACTGTGTTGAAAGCATCAGAGGATAAAGCGCTGGCAATATGAGAGCAGAGCTGCGCCTCGGCGGGCCCTCCGGCCAATAAGAATTTGGCTCCGCGTGTTTCGCGCAAAGCAAACATAACTTGCAGGAATTGCTCCTTAGGCCAATTTTTCTCCGGGCGGTCGCTGCCTGGGTTCACCATAATCAAAGGCCCTTTTGTTTTTGTTCCCGCTAAAATCGTTTGTGCGCTTTGTTCATCTTCCTCATTGGGCCATATTTTAAGTTCGCCGTTATCTTCACTTTCAACGCCAAGATGTCGAATAAGAGAGAGATGGGTATCTCTTTCATTTTGGGGTGAAGCGAGATTTTCCTGAATGGCGTGTTGATAGAAACAGCCAGTTCCAAGTGTGTTGCGCCCAGCCAGGAGCGGTGTTCCCAGGCTCCTGAGAAATAAGCCCATCCGAACCGCACCCTTTGAAGAGTATAGGCCCATCATATTTATTGCGATGTCGTAGCGGTGTTTCCGGATCTCGAAAATTTTCGAAATGATGTTAAGCAGCCTGAACGAGGAAATACCTACTGTCTGCGAAGCGTCAAGAAAATCGAGCGTATCAATAGAATCGATGAAGGGGCATCCATCCGCCGCCCGCTTGCCCTTGACGCTGGTGAGAAGGTCTAATTTTCCTGATGGATTGGCATGGCGCAAGGCCCGAATTGCGGGTGTCGCCAAAGTGAAGTCTCCCATACCCGCAATTTGAACAACCAAGATATTCGCGCCTGATAGCGTCGGTACGCCGTTATTCGGAGCTACCTTGAGAAAATTGAGCAGCGCTTTTTGGTACGCTGTCATACCTACTCTAGGGTCGGGTGCGATTAACAAGAGTGCTCCTTTTTTCCCAATAAAATATTTTATCTTAAGCACTGTAACCTTTTTTTGTCGAACCGGGCGCAAAGATATTGAGCAAAACGATTCAGAATTACAGAAAATATCTAGGAGGCATGCCTGATTGATTATGATAATATTAGTCGGGAACATGTTTTGGCCGGTATCTGGGATTAGTGATTTGAATAGAAGTTCAAGGTGAATTAGGTATGGCGATTGAATCGGCGGGGATGTATGCGGATTTCATGGATGAGCGGGTAGCTCAGATCACCGAAGCGTGCACAGCATGTGGAAAGTGTTTTGAGGTTTGCCCAATGAATGCTTATGACAATTTCTCTGGGGCGAACTCCGAGCAGGTGACATCAGGTGTTCTCGGTATATTGAATGGAAAGAAATTTTCACTCGAGGCTCAAAAATGGGTGGAGAATTGCGAGAAGAGTGGGGTATGCATCGAGGCTTGTCCCGAGGATGTGAACCCTAGGGAAATGATCTCCTATGCGAAACTCAAGTTAAAGGAATCTGCCGGCGAACTTTCTGAAATTAAGGTTGAGAGCCGAGATTATTTTCAGGTTCTGAGTCGGACAATTCGCCTTATGGCTGCTCTCCAGATTGAGCCTGAAGTTTTTAAGCGCTTAACCGCCGTGCGTGGCGGGAAGAAGACCAGTGCAGAATCCGTGTTTTATTTTGGTTGTAATATTCTACAGACCCCGCACATTCTGCTTTCATGTATGGATGTTTTTGACCGAATGGGTCTTGATTACGAGGTGGCGGGCGGTGTTGCTCACTGTTGCGGTATCAACCATATCCGAAGAGGAGATCTCGAAGGCGGGGCTGCCATGGGGCGTCGATCACTAGATATGTTCAAGGCATACAACCCTGAGAATGTGATTACATTTTGTCCTACTTGCCAAATGCAATACACTGAAAACATCAATATCTATTCAGGGCCGCAGGGAGACTCTCTCCCCTTTATTCATATTTCACGCTACCTTATGGAGCGCATAGATGATCTTAAGGCTCTTTTCATTCGGCCGGTAAATAAGCGTGTTGCTGTGCATTTGCACGGCGGAACCGACGGTGTGGAGGAAAACGTTCAAGGGATTTTAAGAAACGTTCCGGGTCTTGAAGTAGTCGAGATTGAGCAGCACGCTGACCATGGTTACCAATGCCCCACACTACATGTCCCGGGAGCGAAGGATGCCTTGCATGAGAAACTTTTTGCGTCGGCAGTAGCGGCAGGGGCAGATTCCATTGCGACGATTTATCATGGCTGTCATCGTGATTTGTGTGGCGAGGAGGGTAATCATCCTGTCGAGGTGGAAAACTTCATGAGCATTCTTGGGCAGGCCATGGGGTTCGAATATCCTGATTGGACGAAAACTTTCAAGCTTTATGAGGATATGGATCGAGTCCTTGACGAGGCTGGTGATTTGTTAAGGGCGAATGGACTAAACCCTGAAAATGTTCGCGAGCAGCTTCAAAAGTCACTCTATTCCTAATTTTCAATGGCAAGTAGGTGGGCGGGTAAAGTTAACTTAAGTAAGTGCGTGTAGTGATTGATGGAAGGGTGCGAAATCAGACCTCTACAAAAGTTTGGTATTTAAAGTTAATTCAAATCTTCATCGGCTTTGCTTAGTGTCAATTCAAGAAAATCCCGATCGCCTGAAAGTGCATGGATGGTTATTCCCGCATACCAAGTGCCATCGCCGTTATCATGGGCCCAGGCCGCCGTCGCCTGGCAATCGTCGAAAACTTCGCTGGAAATTTGTATAGAGCACTCGAACTGCACATTTAGATTGGGCTCAGTCGTCACTAGAACCTTAAAGCCCCCCGCACTGACATCTTCAGGAACTAGGGGTAAATCAGAAATCCCGGGTGCCTGGATCACGACGGGTAGGAAGAAACGTTTGAATTTTCGACCATCCTCGGGTGTGCTCATTTCGTTAACTCCGAAATTTACTAGGAAGCATGAATACTAGCTTGTTCTTGTTTTGATTGCCATAGAGATTATGTTTAGGAGGTCGGAGCTGTCGCGGCGACCGGGTTTTTATTTTTGGCAGCCATCCAGGCCATGATTTTTTTCTTTGCGTTTATGGCTTCTTTAAACGATGAATTTAAGTTGATTGCTCTGTTAATACTTAAAAGCGCGTCCTCAAATTTCCATTGTGAAACGAAAACGAGGGATTGGAGATAGTATAACTCGGGGTCCGTTTGAATAAAACCGATCGCTATTTCGTACGCTTTTATGGCGATTTCGTATTCTTTTAGTTTGAATGCCACAGTTCCAATACGCTTATACATAAGCCTGCTTTGGATATCGGGTTGGAATTCCAGAACCTTCTTGAAGGATTCGAGGGCACCATCTTTTTCTTTGAGGCCAAGGAGGCTTTCTCCGATGCCCGAATGTGCAGGCAGGCAATTGTTGTCGAGGTATAGTGCGGCTTCGAATTCGAATTTCGCGATGCGGAATCGTTTTAATTTGAGATTTTCATTTCCCCGATCAATGAATTTTTGTGTTTTGGCTAAGAATTTTTTCTCGGTTTCGGGATCAATTCGGCAGGCTTCGCGAAGAACGGATTTGCACGCGTCTATTTTTCCGCTTGCGAGATAAACTTCCGCCATTCCATGAAAAACGCTGAGCATGGCCTCAATATATATTTTGCCAGCGTTCTCGAATTCACCAGAATCCCTGAGGCTGCTAGCGAGTTCAAGAGCGACTGTCGTTGCGGTGAGAGATTTTTCTCCACGCAATTCTTGTTCGGTGGCTGTAACAATGGTGCTATTCGATGCTTTTTCGACACTATCGCGAAAAATATCTTTTCCAAATGGTTTTGGAATAAGAGCCGAAAGAGTCATGGATTTCATGTCCGAGAGTAAATCTCTCTTCTCGTCCAATTCCATATTGTTGTTGTAAGTGAAAATAATAGGTGTGTCGTTGTTAAGCGGACAGTCGCGTATGCTTGATATGGTGTTTAGGCTATTCGATTTACTTAGGTGGTGATCGATAATCATGAAACCGTATTTCTGCCCTTTGATAGCTTTGAGAAGTTCATAGCCATCTTTAATGATTGTTATATCTTGGAAATGAAAATCTTCTAGAAATTCTTTGACGAGCGCCTGCTGGACCGGGCTGCTCTCGGCAACGAGGATTGGGGTAGCAGGATCAATTTTGTCCTGGGCCATTTATCTGAGACCTCACTCAATAAGGCATCTAAATGACAAAGAGAAGCTTTTGAGCTTCAGCGGCATTTTTCACGATGTCAGGAGAGCCGAAATTCTTGTTTCTTTGCTAAGTCTATTTAGTATTCTTTTCGTACTAAGTAGTTTTGCTTTTTTTAAAATAATTATTAAATTTCATTTCACGGAGCTTTTGGGGCTTCTCAAAAGTAGTAGCCAGACAACAGTTTCATTTGCTCAAAAAAGGGGTATCAATGCAACCCCTGATAATTCAAACAATAAAAGTTTTTAATTAGGATTTTGTAAGAATTTTAAAATTAATTCAGAAATTGTAGGATAGGTGATAATGAAAGTGTCGAAGGCCTTCTTTTCGGGGATTACGGTCTGCTTCTCAACGTTTATTAATCAGAGTGAAATTGGTCTCTGGAGGAGGGTTGACATGAATTCAGCGACTTTCGAAATTTATAGGATGAGATTTTCTTGATGCGAATTGGAATTGATACGGCTCCAATTGTTCAGCACAGAAATCGTGGTGTTGGGGCGTTGGGGGGCTTTCTCCTGGAGGCATTGTTGCGCGCCGAAGGCTCCCACCACTATCTCCTCTTCACACCTGGTGGAGTGGAAGGCGCATCTTTTGGAGTGGCTTCTACATCCAACGCCGAAACTATATCGAGAGCCGGTTGCGGCGGTGTGTTCTCATTTTCGTGGATTCGGGATGCCTTGCATCTGCACGGCCAAGTGAAGCTAGCTCGGCCTGATGTTCTTCACGCCTACTTTCAGTGGAACCTCCCGCTACGCAGAATGTCGGTGCCGGTTGTCGGGAGTGTCTATGACCTCATGCCCTTGGCGGTGAAGGATATTTATCTTGATCGCTATGCGCTGCCAGTGAGGGCGAAAATTGGGATGTATTCGCGATATCTGAGCTACGCTCTGGGAAGGGTTGATCGTGTTATCGCCATATCGGAGCACTCACGGGCGGATCTGGTGCGCTTAATGGGATTTCCCGAAGACAGGGTGCACGTTGTGTATCCGGCTCCTGCGCCCGGCATGGTGGTTCCCGAAAACGATAATGAGATTCATCTCCTTCGGGAAAGGTTAGATCTTGAAAATGACTATTTGCTATATGTTGGTGGGTTTGACTATCGGAAGAATCTTGAGGTATTGCTGGGCGCATATGGTAAGGCACGAAAACGAGGAATGGATCTTTCGTTGGTCCTGGCGGGGGATATGAGCAGCCCTTATGGTCGCTTAATTCAAAATCTGATCAACGAAGCGGGAGGAGAGCGTGCTGGTATTCGCCTTCTTGGTCATATCGCAGACAACGATCTTCCCACGTTATATGCTGGTGCCAGACTTTTTTTATATCCCTCCTTGTACGAAGGTTTCGGGCTTCCTGTTTTGGATGCAATGGCCTGCGGAACCCCGGTTATCAGTTCAATGGCAGCCTCGCTTCCCGAAGCTGGGGGTGATACTGCGATCTTGTTGGACCCAAATGATGAAGAAGCATGGGCCACTGCTATTTTTAATGCCGCCGAGGTGGGTGATGCGTACGAGGAAATGCGACTTAGTGGTATCCGACATGCCTCGGGTTTTACCTGGGACAGAGCGGCCAAAGAAACCATGGCGATTTATGAAATGCTGGCTGGGCAGCCCTGAGACCTAAAAAGAGCGAAAATAATAAAAGAAATTATGGACAAGATGAAATGTCTCTTCAGCTAAAATAGGAGTAATGGACCTATTTGTAATAGTTTATGCCCTGATTTGTTCATAGTATCTTTGCTATTTGGCTTATTTGTACAAATGGGTTATATTTAAAAGGTAGTAAGGAAGTACTTTGGGGTGTGTCGATAAAGTTTGTATTTTGGAGATTGGTTTCATGCCTGAAGGTTTAGTTGATATTTGGTCATCGGGGTCTATCCCATGGGTTGAAATTATTTTGGTCCTGGTGGTGGTCAATGTTCTGTTGCTCTCGGGAGGTGGGAGCAATGGGGGATTACTCCGTTGGTTTTCGAAAATATCGACACCTAAGCCCAAAAAGAGTAAAGCCGCCAAGACAAAAACACCCACTGCGCACGTAAGTTCAAGAAGAAGGCGTGCAGAAGAAAATAAGGGATGGGATCTTGCCGAAGTGAAAGGTTCCAGATCGCAAGGGCTTGATCATGGAGGCGTGAGTAACTTACGAAAACGGACGGCTCAAATGCAACATAAAGGCTGGGATAACTCTGAGCCGTCAGTGGCCCCCATGTTTAAAGCGACCTCGAAAAGAACACGTTCAAACAATAGAAAAGGTTGGTCAGCTAGTGAAATATCGGAGGCGAAGTCTTCATTCAGTGTGAGCGAGCTTAGAAATCGGTCATCACAACGAATGAATGGGGGAGCCAAAGACGCGAAGAAAGTCATCAAGCCGAGCCGACCAGCCACTACGACGCAAACTGCGGCCAGTGTTAGGACAAATGGCATCAAATCCGCACCAGAAGGCTCAGTATCGCTTAATTCGCCTCTGCGGAAAAAGGGGTCTCCCATCCGAATCGGGCGACGTACCCGTACTCGCTAAACTCGTCTATCTCTAGAGTTTCTTTGTTTCGATCTATTCTCAATCTATCCGCCTTATCGACTTTACCTGAATTTTTTTTGATACTGTTTTCCCTGGCGGGGTGTTTTTCATGTTTATTTTTCTTTTCGATATGGCTGTTATTATTCGGAGGAGTCGTCTGAGAACAAAGGTTCGTATTTTAGAGGATGCAAAAAATCCTTTGCGCAAAGTTGATATCCTTGATTTTTTACGGAAGGAAAGAATGTGAAAAGTGATGATTCGGAAAGTGGACGGATGTTTTTTTTATTTCCGTTTGTGCTGTCTGCATTGATTTTCATGGTACTTCCGCATCTTCGGTTGTCGTCTGTTCTCGTTAATTGGTTGCAGCTGTTTTTTGTCCTGCCCTCTATTTTTTATTTTTTCCTCGGAGTTGTCGCTCGAAGGAGGGGATTTCTTTTCTCGGCATGCCGCTCGTTCGTGGCCGCATCGGGCGTTTTTTTTCTTATTCTAAACTATTTCCCAATTTCTTATTACTTGGCTTTACCCCTTCTGTCGTTTGATGTTTCAGAATCGGGTGAAGGTGTAGCCGTGGTTCTGGGGGGAGGTGTTCTGAAAGATGGAACGCCCTCTGAGGCCTCAAAGCGACGCGTTCTCCGGGCGGCCCAGCTTTATCATGAGGGAAGAGCTAAATTGATTTTATTTTCCACGGGGGTGACTTCCCTCGGGGGGATAAGTGAAGCGGCCGCCATGGCTCGTTTCGCCATTACACTGGGTGTTCCTCGACAGACCATCCTCTTGGAGGAGGAGTCGAGGAACACGGCTCAGAATGCAAAATTTTCTGCCTCTATTTTAAAGAAACGAGGAAGCGAGCGTGTTTTTCTTGTTACGGATGGCATCCATATGTTCCGCGCGCTTGAAAGTTTTCGCTTCCATGGTATCCAGGCCGAACCCGTTCCGGCGGTTTCAAAGAAACATATAGCTCATGAGGCGAGAGGTGGGTGGAATCTCTTTTCAAAGGTATTGCACGAATATCTGGGTATTGCAGTTTACAGAGTAAATCGGTATCTGGGAGATCTGAATTCGGATTGATCCCTCCCCATTGCGTTGTACAAAGGGGAGGTGAAAAGCTTGTTAATCTCGCTGGGCTAGTTCGATGCTGATATTATCAGGGCCCTTGATGAAGGCGATTTTCACGCCAGGTCGTATCTCCCAAGGCTCGCAAATGAACTCTGCGTTTTTAGCGCGAAGCTCCTCAGCCGCTTCTTCCATGTTGTCCACCTTCAACCCAAAATGGTCGAGCCCGTAGCGTGGCTCGGAGCCCGTTCGAATAGGGTCTTCGTCCTTGGCTCGTCCCGAGACGATAAAAATCATCCCATTCAGGTCCATATTGAACGAGGGTGCTCCGCCAAGTTCGCGCTCTTGAACTACTGTAGCGCCGAGCATTTCTTCCCAGAATTTGCGGGCGGCATGCGGATCCTCACTCCTAAAGTGTATGTGGTCGTAGCCAAATTTCGCCATCTTAAATCTCCAGATAAATGATGAATGGATAAAGCCGGTAGTGTATCTATCCCCCGCCTTCGTCGTGCTCAAGGAGCTTCTGGGCCTCGGCCATTTCGCGGAAGCGAGTACATGTGGCGCTAAAATCTTTTTCCAAATGTTCGAACAATTGTTGAATTTGCACAGGGGTTAGAATGTCAGTCAACTCGCTGAACACAACTTCCCATGTGTTGTCTCCGCGTTCACCACGGGCCATTTCTTTTCTCGACAGAGTTGTTTCATCGTAGACTTCGTGTTCATGGTCGAGCAATTCTCGTAACACGGGCTCGTAGTTCGGATCGTTTTTGTGAACATAACGCATCAGATATGGCTTGAAATTACGGACTCTGTGTAGTCTTTTCATGTGGCATTCCTCCAACTGATGGATTCTTGCCTTGCTTTACGGCAAGGACCGTTCGGCTATGAGGCTATTCATTTTGATACTTTTATTATATCTCATTGAGCAACACGAATCGATGGGAATTTTTTAGTGATTGTGGCATGATCTGGCCGATTTCATTGGATTCAATTCAGGATTGATGGAGTAATTGATATGGAAGATATCCGCATAGAACGTATGGCAGAGACAATTGCACGCTATTCCGCAAAGGTGAGCAAGGGGGAATTAGTCAGTATTCGGGGCGGTGTGGTTGCTGAGCCTCTTGTACGCGCTCTTTATGCCGAATGTCTGAAATTAGGGGCGTTTCCCTATACCCAGGTAGGTCTTCCGGGTATGGACGAGTTGTTTTTCCGGTACGCCAATAAAGAGCAGATTGCCTACGTATCACCCATTTCGAAATTTGAAGTTGGAAAGGTGGATGTGCTGATCAGCATTCTATCGGAGACGAATACGCGCCGCCTTTCAGGGGTTAATCCAAAAAAGCAGGCGGCCGCATCTGTGGCTCGGCAGTCGATAATGAAAACATTTATGAAGCGCTCTGCTGAATATGAGCGCACGAAGGGGAAAAAAGGCCTTAGGTGGACTTTGACACTGTTTCCTACAGAGGCCTATGCCCAGGATGCTGAGATGTCGCTCCACGAGTATGAGGATTTTGTTTTGGCTGCATGTTTTGCTGATAAACCAGGCGGTATTCGCCGGTGGAAAAATATTGACAAGCGCCAGAATGAGGTTATTCGCTACCTCAAGGGCAGAAAGGTTGTCGAGATTGGCGGCAAGGATACGGACCTTCGCGTCGGTATCGCCGGTCGGCCATGGATTAACTGCTCGGGTTCCCACAACTTCCCTGATGGGGAAATATTCACAGGGCCAGAGGAGACGAAGATCGACGGAACGATTCGCTATACGTTTCCTGCTTGCCTGTCGGGTAGGGAGGTTGAGGATGTCCGGCTCGATTTCGAAAAGGGCCAGGTAGTTAAAGCCTCTGCAGAGAAGAACGAGAAATTTCTCAAAAGTATGATTGGAATGGATCGCGGAGCGAGCCGGGTGGGTGAATTTGCTTTTGGTTTGAATCAGGGGATACAGCGTTTTACAAAAAACACGCTGTTTGACGAGAAGATTGGCGGTACGCTTCATCTGGCACTCGGTAAAGGATATCCTGAGAGCGGCTCGAAGAATAATTCTGCTCTCCATTGGGACATGGTTTGTGATTTAAGGCAGGGCGGTGAGATCAGGGTTGACGGTAAGTTGTTCTCGAAAAACGGTAAACTCAAGATTTGACAGCTAGCAATTCTCGGAGACCGAAAAATGACACTATTATCCATGCAATTTCGCCAAAAGATTACACGTCTGTTTTTGGTGATGTTTATGCTTGGCGCTTTGTTGGGTTTTGCCCGTGAGTTAGTGCTTGCCCAGTGGGTAGTGGACGATTTCGGGAAAGATTTATCGGGAGGGGTGGTCCCATCACTCCTTAAGGCAGGTCGAAATAAAAATGAGATTGGAGAGCATCTTGAGAGGGGGCGACTCGCGCTGGGGTTTGAGCGTGTCGAGCTTTATGGGCCAAAGGGCCACTTGGTGGTTTCATCTCCAACTGGCGGTCATGGTGTTGGTGAAGACGAAATACATGGCTTATTGACTTCCACTCGTACCGGAATTCGCACTTCGACCGGAGAGCTGGCCCATATTGTCGTCTGGCGTAATATGGAGTCGGAGGTAGCGCGTCCTCTTCTTTTTGGCCTTATAATGGCTCTCATTACCTCGCTCATCGCATGGCCCATTATTTCGCGAAAAATTATTGAGGGGCAAAGCACATAGTAGACCCTTTATAAGGTCTCGAAATTTCGGAAATCTTTCGAGAGACCAACTGACGTTGGTCTCTCGACCATCATAATGATATGTTTTTCGCGTCATTTACCCCCTCCTGGGGGCGGGTAGCTCAGTTGGGAGAGCGGTGCCCTTACAAGGCATAGGTCACAGGTTCGAGCCCTGTCCCGCCCACCAATACATTGCCCCTCATGCCCCGATTTTTGTGGGGGTGAATTCCAGAACTTCTCTGATTTCAGATAAAATTGCTAATTTGCCACCCGCGAAGCTCTCGATATTGGTCAAGACAAATTAGAAAATGTTGGTTAAACTCCATTAGCTTCATCCGCGTAGGATTCTTTTCAAATCAAAACAGAGGGGAGTTTTTACATGAAAGTGGCGTACGTATTCGCGACATCGGGCCATACGGCCAGCTACAAGCTTGGAAAAATGATCTTGCCCCAGCTCGAGGCCGGTGCACATGGAGTCGAGGTGGCAGGGATGATGTTTTTCGATGACAACAACTATGTTCTCCGAAAAGGTGATCCTCTCGGCGAGCGACTTGCCAAGGTGGCGAAAGAGCAGAACATCTTGTTGATGATGTGTGATCAGTGCGCCTTGGAGAGAGGTCTTGCGACTGGCGAGCCGGGCAACTGTCAGGTGAGTGGCACAGTTGATGGGGTGCACGTCGGTTGCTTCCCGGATCTTTATGGCGCGCTGGCGGGCAATCCTCCCGATCAGGTGATTACGCTCTAGGTGGTGAGAATTTAATCGTCGTTTGGGTAAATACGGTCCACCGAGGGCCTGCGCATGGCGAATTATTTATTCGCCATGCGCAGGCCTAACAGCATCTTCGGCCTCATAGAATCTTGGTGCTTAAATAGAGACTATAACGAATCGGCATTCACGAATCTGGTTGTTGTCGAAGGAATAGAGCCGTAATGGCCAAGGTCCTCGGCAGGAGATGATTTTCTGGCTGGAGAAGGCCGAGGAGGCGATGGCGGAAGTGGGGTAGACTCAAAAAAATCCAGTGCCTAAATAGTGCCTATAGAGGAGGTGTCTCGGTGTCACTTGGTATCACTCGGGCTCACTTTAGTTCCTTACTAACCCTCTGATATTTAGTGCTCCATGTCATTCTGTGTCACTCCAGACCACTCAGGCTCATACCCCCGAAAAGGCCCTTACAAGGCATAGGTCGCAGGTTCGAGCCCTGTCCCGCCCACCAATAAAATCAACGAGTTGCAGGATTCATGAATAGTCCCCTATAATTATGGGTGTGTTAGTTGCGTCTGTGACTTGCCTTGAATCGAATGGTTGTGCTGGAGGCACGAGGCGCACTCGTATTGGCCAGGACGGTGTTTTAGGGATTAGGTAGCCGATATTTTTTCGGAAGGGACGTACTTTGAAATATTTGCCTTTCAATAAATTTAGAAAGAGCTTAGGAGCCGATCTGTTTTCTCCTGTTGTTTTGCTCTTTGCCATTTTGTCATTGCTTGTGCTTTCAGCTCCTTCGATGGGTTTTTCTAGTCCGGATTCTAGCGCGCTCATTGAAATTAGACATGGGACTCATCCCGGGTCGAATTACTCCAGAATTGTTTTTGAACTGAACGGGGATGGCAGGCTCCAAATTGTTCCCTCTACGCATGGAGATAATACGATTCGTTTGAGGTTGAAGGGAGTTTGGTTGAACCCGAACGGGGTGAACTGCCGGACGGCGAATTTGAATACGAAAGCCATGTTTTCGAGTACAGCCAATTCATTTCTGTGTGTGTTTCAAGGGCAGGTGGTCGAGGCGGTTGAAATTTATAACGTTTCGAAAGAAAGCCTAGAAATATCGGTGCGACTTTTGAATGTTCAGTTGAATGAACTTTCATTGCGTCTCAAACGCTTCAAAGGCTCGATGAAATCCAAAAAAAATAATAGCGTTACCCGCCATATCTTGGATTTGGGATATGGAGGCGAGAAGGCCTTTGTCGGAGGGCGCCAACGCAAAGGCCCCTCGAAGATGGCCGGTAAGACTACTCGGGATCGCCCCCTAATACTGAAAAAAGACGTCTACCAGCCAGCCGTTTTACTGGCCGAAAAATCGAGGGATCGAAAATCACCGATTCTCCATGATGAAAAAATGTCAGGCCTGCCGGTTTTCGGGGTGCCTGTTAATGAGAGCCGGTTGTTTATGGATCCTGGTCCGCAAAAAACAAATGTGATCATCCCTCTGGACAATATCCCTGCGGCGAGAAAAGAAAAAATACTTAAGTTAACCTTGGAGGCCAGGAAAACGGGGGGGGCACAGAATTCTTCGGCGAAACGAATTTGCCGGATGGGGCGAAGCTGGGAATTATCGCCAGCGAAATTGGCGGGCCGTATTCTCAGGAATTAGGGGTTGATGTGAGAAATGGGAAATACACAACTGGAGTTTTTACAAGCCGAGGAATTCCTTTTTATCGTTCGGTGAGGGTGAAGCTTTTTGCGATACTTGATTCTAGATGGCAGTCTCAGGAAGTTCTTCACAAAATGAAAATTTATACTGAATTGAAAAAGAAAAGAAATTATGAAATGGCCAGAATTTTTGAATTTAAAAATGGCGCTGTTGATCTTATCGCCGAGATCAGAAGGACTCTTTTGGGGCAGAAATATTCGCTTGAAGTAGCCACAAAAATGATTTCGAAATACGGAATCCCCAAAACATCTGATAGTACCGGCAATCGGCAGTGGGTGGCACGTTTTCCGAAGAAATCGTTCTCTCTAACCGTCAACAAGCAGACAAAGATCATAGAATCGGTTATCAGGGAATAGCGTTGGAGCCTTCCCTCTCCCGTCTAATGTGTGGGTGTTATCTCGTCTTGTAAGTCTCCCTTTTTTATATGGTAAATGACTTGTCTACTTATTTGTTAGCTCGTAAATACTAGAGGTAATTCATGAAATTTCGCACTTTCGATACGGATAAAATCGATCATCTACAGGGCTATCGCCTGATAGTGGGTTCGGTTGTTCCGAGGGCAATTGCCTGGGTAAGCTCCATTAGCGGGGATGGCATTCCCAATCTTGCGCCGTTTAGCTTTTTTACGTGTGTCTCTCATGCTCCGCCGCTTTTTTCCATTTCAGCTGGTGAGCGTGATCGGGTAATGAAGGATACGACTCGGAATATCAAGGAGACGAAAGGGTACGTTATCCATACCGTCGTCAACGGATGGGAAGAGCAGATGAACGAGAGCTCCGGGAATTTTCTTCCTGAGGAAGATGAATTCGAGGCGCTCGGGCTTGAGACAGTGCCTGCCGATTTGGTGAAGGCACCCCGATTGCGGGATGCGCCTGTGGCGATAGAGTGCCTACTCGAGGAGATTGTCATCTATGGTGATGAGTGGAAGACTCATTTGATCATTGGCAAGGCGCTACGCTGGCATGTGCGGGAGGATTTGATGCTGGAGGATAAGTATATCGATCCAGTCAAGCTTCAACCCGTTGGTCGACTGGGTGGAACGAACTATTGTCGTACACGGAATATTTTCCAGATGGAGAGAACATACAAGCCACCGGACGAGATCCATCCGAACTCTTGAAACAATACATGTTATTAATGGAGATAGACGCGGGATGGCAAAGAAAAAAAATAGTTCAAAAAAAACGCAACAAACGAAAAAAAACAATAACCGTAATTTGGTGATATTGGGAGTTGTCCTTTTAGCTCTTGCCGTAGGCGTGGGCTCCATGTTCTGGGGAAAGGGCGGGCAGTCTGAAATTCCACTTTCTATGACTGCCGATGGCCGTGTGGTGGTTCTGGAATTTTTTGATTTTGGCTGACCTCATTGCAGCTCAGTGCAGGGTGCACTGGCCGAACTTCGTAAACAGTTTAAGGATCAGATCGAATTTCATCATAAAGATTTTCCGCTTCGAGATCTAACGTTTCGTGCGGCCGAAGCAGCTAGGTGCGCGGGGACTGAAGATAAGGTGGCGCAAATGCGGACCTTCCTCTTCAATGGCCAACGTAGATGGAGCACCGCTACATCCGCAATTAATGTATGGGAAAAGTACGCCTTGGCTGCGGGGGCGAATGTCGAAAAGTGGCGCTCTTGCCTCGCCTCGCAGGACCATCGAAGCGCAATCGAGGCAGATAAGGCTCTTGGAATCCGCATGGGCGTAAGAGCCACCCCGACGATATTTATCGGTAAAGAAAAAATTTCGGGAGCCCGATCGTTCAATGTGCTAGCAGCGGCTGTTCGTGCCCAGATAAAGTAGCGACTCAGACGCAGGGATTATAGGGTTTTGACGAAAAATATTTTTTCCTTGATGCGTTGCTCTGTCGCTGTGTTGTTTGTTCGGATTATTGTCGGCGGTTTTTTCGTCATTGCGGGTGCCGCAAAACTTGGGCAGCCTGCTGTTCTTTTTTTAAATCAAATTGAGTCCTACGGCATCCTGCCTCACGATTTAGTGTTGCCGCTGGCCCATGTGCTTCCCTGGCTAGAAATTTTTTCTGGCCTTTTTTTTCTGCTGGGCCTCTTTTCTCGATGGGCGCTTCTATTGCTTGGCGTGCAACTCGCTTTTTTCTCAGTGGCCATTTCGGTGGCGATGTTTATGGGAACCGCCCCGGAGGATTGTGGCTGTTTGCCTGGCGTGAGTGAGACCCCGACGCAAGCACTAGCTCGTGATCTAATCATGATCGCGCTATTGGCACTTTCATTCCGCTTTTTGCCTGGGGCGATTTCTATTGATCGATGGCTTGAGTCGAACGATAGCGATGAAGGTCAGGGCGAATGATGTGGAAATTGTGTTGTAGAGTATCATCCGACCATTAATTTTTTTAAGGGAGCAATTGCATGTCAACTTATGCGGACGTGGCGGTGGCTGTTATGGCGGATGCTGGGGTCGAATTTATATTTGGTGTTCCAGGGTCCTTGAGTTCGGTTGAATTGATCGAGGCGGCTTCTCGCCGGGACATCCGATATGTGCTCTGTAGCAATGAAGCGAGCGCAGCCGTAATGGCTGGCACCTATGGCATCCTTACCAACCGGCCTGGTGTTTGTAGCACGGGCGTAGGGCCTGGTGCGGCGGCTGCCGTTTTGGGGGTGGCGAATGGTTTTCTTGAGCGGGCGCCATTTCTTGTTCTGACGGATCGTTACTCCGATGAACAGTTCCGGCGCTTGCAGCGACAGCGTCTGGATCAAGATCTCTTGTACAGTCCGATAACCAAAGGAACCTTCAAGCTAGCGAAGGATTCAGCCGCAGTGACGATGCGCCGTGCCATTGCTTTGGCAATGGATGGCCGACAGGGGCCGGTTCATGTGGACATACCATATGATGTCATGCAGGCCGAGGCTGAGGCGAGCGACTTTCCGCCCGATGGTGTCGGGGCTCGTCGTTTCGCTGGAAAGATAGGAAATAACCACGCCGGCCTTGAGGTGGCCGCTGCTGAAATCGCCCGCGCGGATCGACCGGCTATTCTGGTGGGTCTTCAGGTAAACCGTTCGGGCCAGGAGGCCGAGGAGGCTTTCGTCGCCTTCGCCGAGCGGCTTGGTGCTCCGGTTTTTGCCTCACTGGCGGCCAAGGGCACCTTGCCGGAGAATCATCCGCTTTCCATGAGAACATTCCGCGGGGCACCCTCTGAGAAGGAAATTCTGGATAAGGCAGATCTTCTCATTCTCGTTGGTTTTGATGTGGTCGAGCTTTTTACTCCCGGTCACTGGAACCATCCTCAGCCTGTCGTCATGCTCGATGAGGTGGCCCATAACGACGATGTAATTCGCCCGAAAGTCGAGGTGGTGGCGGATCTCGCCGACAGCCTTAGCGCACTGGCCGAGTCAGTCCCGGCGTCGGAAGGCTGGAATTTAGAGGATTTGGACTCATACCGTGCCATGCGAAGTGCTCCGCTGTTCAGCAAGGGAGAAGGTTTGATGCCGGGCGCGGTTGTGCGCATCGCTCGCGAGTGTTTGCCCGATAGTGGAATCATGACCGCCGATGCGGGGAGCCATAAAGTGCTGGCTAGCGATACATGGGAGACGCGCCGCCCGAGGGGATTTCTTACCTCTAGCGGCCTGGGGTCGATGGCTGTGGGGCTTCCTGCGGCCATCGCGGCTAAACTAGTCGAGCCCCAGACGCCAGTTCTTTGCCTGACGGGAGATGGTGGTTTTCTCATGCGCCTGGGCGATCTCGAAACTGCCGCTCGCGTGGGGGCCGCCATCGTGGTCGTTGTGTTCAACGACGGATTCTTGAATCTCATTAAAATTAAACAGGACACCCGAAACTTCCAGAGGCTCGGGACGGATTTTGGCAACACGGACTATGTGGCCGTTGCACAAGGGCTTGGTTTTGAGGCTACTCGTGTGGATAGTGAAGCGGCTCTCAAGGAGGCGCTGGGGAAGGCGTTTGCCTCAGGAGGCGCCTGGGTCATTGATGCGGTTATTAACCCGGATGGCTATCTAGCTGCCAAGGATGTTCGACCAGAATAGGAAGGCACCGGGGCCGTGTGCCAACAAATCATCTTCGCGACCTGGGAGTAGCGGGGTTTTGTGGGTCGATGCGAGCGAATATCATAAGGGGCCTGAAAATGATGCTTGAAGGCAAAAAAGTGATCGTCACCGGAGGAGGAAGTGGAATAGGCCGGGCTACCTGTGTGCTTGCCGCCAGGGAGGGTGCCGATGTAGCCGTGGCGGACATTAACGCGGAGACCGGAGTCGAGACAGTAAACACGGTGAAGACTGAAGGGAGGGACGCTATCTTTATTGAGATGGATACCTCGAAAAAGGCTGATGCTCTCCGTATGGCCGATGAGACGCTCAAGGCATTTGGAACTATTGACGGTCTCGTCTGTTGTGCCATCAAGCTGGTGCCCGGTAGGCTCGAGGAACTCCCCGAGGAAGATTGGGACATGGTGATGGACATTGGGCTAAAAGGCTATTTTCTCTGTGCCCAGTCGGTTGGGCAGACAATGATCAAAAACAAGAGTGGTTCGATCGTTTTTGTCTCCTCAATAGGCGGGATGCAAACATATCCGCTGGCGGGGGCCTACTCCGTTTGCAAGGCGGGGGCAATTATGCTCAGCAAACTCTTCGGCGTTGAATGGGCTGCCCATGGCATCCGGGCCAACACCGTTTCACCTGGCCAGGTACGCTCGCCGATGACCGAAGCTATGTTCCAAGACCCTGAAATAGCCGCAGGTCGGGCGGCGGTTGTGCCGATGGGCCGGGTGGGCATGCCCGATGATATTGCCGAGGGGTGTGTTTTTTTGCTCTCCGAGCGGGCGCGGTATATCACGGCGGCAAATCTTCCAGTGGACGGCGGGCAGGTGGAGAGCAAGATGATCCATACGCCTGGCAGGAGTTGGGGCGGCAAGAATATCGAATATAAAGCAGATTGAGTGTCTAGGAAGTGGAATTAAAGTAATAGAATTTCTAATCGATCATTTCTAACATAGCTGACTAAGCGGGTCTTCGAGAGGGTCTAGGAGGTGCTCGCCAGGCGCCTGAGACTATCGCCCACCTCGCGGATTACCTCTTCCCAATTGCCAATTCTTTTTTGCCTGAAAAGGCGCATGGTTGGGTACCAAGGTGTATCCTCCCTCGTCAACATCCAACGCCAGTCGGGAACGAACGAGAGAAGGCACCAGACACTCTTGCCCATTGCTCCGGCGAGATGCGCCGCCGCCGTGTCGACGCTTACAACGAGGTCGAGTTTCTCTATTGCCGCTGCGGTGGCGTCAAAGCCCCTGACTAGCGGGCCGAGGTCTCTTAGTTTGTTATCAAATCCCAGTTCCCGAATTCGGATGTTTTCCCTTTCCAGTTGAAGGCTAAAAATTCGGGTATTGCTCGTATTTAACAGCGCCCCGAAATTCTCAAGCGGGATGGAACGATTCCGATCATTTTCATGTTCGGGATTTCCAGCCCAGACGAGCCCTACCTTTAAGTGTCCGGGCGACGATGATATCGCGTTAGCAGTCTCCTGGTTTTCGAGGGCCCTAATGTAGGGAACTTCCATAGGGATGGTTTCGAGCGTTGTGCCCATGATTTTTGGGAGGCTCAGCAGGGGCGCCTGAAGGTCGAATGCAGGGCGGCTCTCGCCCTCGGCGATAACAGCGTAAAATTCGGGCATTTTCTCAATAAGTTTTTTCAGGCTCGCCTGACATTCGAGAATTATTTTTCCGCCTTGCTCGGCGATAAGTTTCGCATAGCGGACAAACTGCAACGTATCACCGATCCCTTGCTCCGAGTGGAGGAGAATCGTTTTGCCCTCGAGTGGGGAGCCTTCCCATAATGGTTGTTCGAAGGTTTTCATCTCGTCCTGAAAGTGGGGAGACTCCCACCTTGACTCGTAGTGTTGCCATCCGGTAGTGAGATCTCCCTTGAGCAAAAGAGTTATCGAAAGATTATAGGCGGCGGTTTTGTAGGCAGGATTAAGCGAAAGTGATTTTTTGTAGCAAGTGGCGGCCTCGTCCAGGCGGCCTAATTTGTGAAGCGTGTTTCCCAGATTGTTGTGGGTGATCTCGGATTCCGGGCGAAAATCGATTGCCTTGCGGATATTTTCCTCAGCCCTGGCGAGATCTCCTTGAGCCTGTAAAATATTTCCCAGATTGCTGTAGGCTGGAGCGAAACCGGGTTCCAGAGAGATGGCCTGCTCGAAGGCCGCCTCTGCTTCGAGAAGATTCCCTTGGCGCTCGAGGGCAATGCCAAGCCGATTATGCGCTTCAACATCCGACGGGTTGATTGAAAGAACGGCCTCGATGGATTTAATACCCTCACTCAGTTTGCCCTGTCTTAGTAGTACACCGCTCAGTCCGAGGCGGGCTGTTTCATTCTCGGGGGCAAGAGAAATCGCGCGCCGGAACTGGGAGGCGGCATCGTTCAATCTGCCTGCACTCTCAAGAGCATTTCCTCTTTTAATATGCTCTTCGGCCAGGTTCGCAACATCATTCGTTATTCGTTTATTCTTATTTCCCATCCTTATCCCTTGTCCTCATTTGCGGTAAATCTGTATCATCCTAGGATTGACTATAACTTAACTAGCATCTGCGGAGTGGGTGAGATGAAAGGTTTGGTGAAAACCGCCAAAGGACCGGGCAACATGGCGATACAGGATGTTGATGAGCCTTTGCCGGGACCTGGCCAGGTTAGGGTGCGTGTTAAATGGACGGGTATCTGTGGAACGGATGTTCATATTGCCTCGGGAGAGTATTTCTACTATTTCCCGCCCGTGGTTCTGGGCCATGAATTTGCTGGCGAGGTAGATGATATTGGTGAGGGTGTCGAGGGTTTTTCTGTGGGTGATCGGGTGGCGGTCGAGCCGACAAAAAGCACTTGTGGCAAGTGTCTTCACTGTGAGGAGGGAAACTACAACCGTTGCGAGGAGCGCGATATCGCGGGAGTTGTCTCCCACGGAGCGTTCACGAACTATGTTGTCACCCGCGCTACCTCACTCCATAAATTATCCGATTCGGTAAGTTTCAAAGCGGCGGCTCTCTCAGAGCCTCTGGCCGTTTGTGTGCACGGCCTTACCGAGCAGTGCAGCATCTCCGAGGGCGATACCGTTCTCGTTGTCGGTCCGGGGACAATCGGCCTTTGTTGCGCGCAGGTGGCAATGGCCCATGGTGCACGGGTAATCATCGCTGGAACCTCAAGGGACAGGGATCGGCTCGCACTTGCGGAGCGGCTGGGGGTATATCGCACCGTGAACGTAGAGGATGATGATCTCAAAAAGTCGGTGGCTGAGCTGACATCGGGAGTTGGAGTGAACATGGCGGTCGAGGCCGTGGGAGGCGCCGCCCCTTCCAGGGCATGTCTGGAGGCTGTCCGTAAGGGGGGGCAGATACTTCAGGTAGGATTACCGGGTGAGCCAGTGGCAGTTGATTTGACGCTTCTGGCTTGGAAGGAAATACGGCTTGCCGGAACATTTGGACAGAAGCGCTCTGCATGGAAATCAGCAATCGGGCTGCTTGAGGCGGGCAAAGTTGATATGGAGGCAATGGTGTCCGATGTTCTTTCTCTTTCTGACTGGGAGGCTGGATTTCGTATTATGGAGCGAGGCGAAGGCCTCAAGGTGCTCCTAGAGCCTTATCCCATTCACTAACAAATGGAAAATAAACGTATTGTGGGTGTTTGTGAAAAGGGGAAACACTTCCTGACACAATCTTAGTCAATCGTGATAAAAATACCTTGAACTGAGTATTCCACCCAATTCATACTTTATCTCTGGGAGAAGTTTGATATGAAGCGTTTGTTTTTCAATTCAGCGGCCCTGGCCGGAATTTTTGTGTTAATTCCCGAAATTTCAGAGGCGCATGTTTTTGGAGCATATGGTGCGGGTTTATCTGAAGGATTAATGCACCCCTTTGGCGGTCTTGATCATGTGCTGGCGATGTTGGCGATTGGCTTGTGGGCGGCTCAGTCGGGTGGTCGTTCCTTGTGGAGTATTCCTCTGGCGTTTGTTGCAATGATGACAATGGGCGCCCTGGCGGGTATGGCTGGAATTTCGATTCCTTTCGCCAATGTGGGTGTTGCCACATCGGTGATAGTTCTCGGTGCTCTGGTGGCTCTGTCCGCAAAATGGCCGGCACCGGTGGGTGCCCTGCTTGCCGGATTCTTCGCAATTTTTCACGGCCATTCCCATGGTGCGGAGATGTCTCAGGCGGCGTCTGTCGTTTCGTACGGAATTGGATTTGTTCTGGCGACCTCCCTTTTGCACGGAGCAGGTATTGTCGCCAGCTTGGGTCTTTCGTCATATGAGTATTTTTCTGCCCGGCTCCTCCGCATCAGCGGCGGTGCGATTGCTGTCTATGGGTTGATGATTCTGGTCGGGCTCTAGGAGTGACGAGCTTGGGCTGCTGATACCTGAGTTCACTGGCGGTCCGATGAGGTCTTTCCATGAATTTCGGATATGGTTTTGCTCCTGCGCACCACGGCGAAATGCTGCAGGGAGTTTTTCGCTCAAGCGGCGGCTCGTTTCGGCAGGGGCTGATTTCTCTTCCATGTGATCTGTTCTGGTCGGAGACATTTTTTCTTTCAGATTCGAGTGGTGTTGTCCGAGTTCAGCCAGCTAATAAGTGGAAGTCCCGCCGCGCCGCTGAAATCGCATTGGCATATCTTGGAAAGCGAAGCGCCGGTGGCAGGCTCTTTATCAGTAGCCGAGTTCCCGAAAAGCTTGGCTTGGGGTCTTCCTCAAGTGATGTCGTTGCGGCTGTTCGTGCCGTTGCAAGTTCATTCAAAATAAGATTGTCACCGGAGGAAATTTCCCGTATTTCCATTCAGGCGGAAATCGCTTCGGACCCGCTTGCCTGGGGGAGGAGGTTTCTTCATTTCGCCCAGCGAGAGGGGCGGGTGATAGATGAAATGCCCTCCCCGATACCCGCTTTCGAAATTGTCGGTTTTAATGCGGACCCTATGGGGGGTGGTGTTGATACCCTCGGATTGGCGCCTCCTGCGCATACCGATGCCGAGGTTCGCTTATTCGACGATTTGTTGGGGCAATTCCGCCGAGGAATAGAGAAACAGGATATCGAGGCGATAGCCACCGTGGCGACACAGAGTGCGAAGCTCAATCAACGGTTCATGAAACTGAACGGTTTTGAACTTCTTGAGGATATGGTGCACCGTATCGGGGCGCTGGGTCTTCAGATAGCGCACAGTGGAACTGTCGTGGGTTTTCTGTTTCCTCCAAATATGGCGATTGACCAGAACTTAAAGAGGTATCTTGCCATTCTACGGGATGAGTTGGGTGTCGATGGATTCTGGCACTTTCGGGCCGGAGGCGCGTTTACTGCAGCCGAACTGTCGTAGTTATTTCGAGCTATTCTGCTACTTTATCGATGAGGTGAACGAAGGAGCCCGACACGGAGCCTTTGGTGTGTCCTGCTTTTCCCAAGTATTTTCCCCTTGCATCCTCGATTTTAAAAAGTGGTTTCAAGGTTTCTGAATATGGCTCTGTGCGGCTGATCGAGGCGTAGTGAAACTCGTGGGCGCGAAAACGAGTGCCAGCATTCTCGGCGAGGGCTGGCATTTGAAGAGTTGCTGTCCGATAACCTAGGCGACGCTCTGGATTTTCGATGGTGAATTCAAGAGGTAGCAAACCGGCCATTGGATGAGAGTGGCCCTCGGTGTCTGTTAGTGATTCTCCTAAGACCATGTAGCCACCGCATTCTCCGAAAATGGAAACGTCCCGATTTGCCGCTGCGCGAATGGCGGCGAAAAATCCTCTTTGCCGACTGAGGGTGGCGGCATGAAGTTCCGGGTAGCCGCCTGGAAGATAGATGGCGTCTGCACCTTCAGCAGGCGCCTCTCCTGCGAGAGGTGAGAAAAAAGAAACCTCCGTGCCTTTCGATCTCCAGCAATTAAGTAGATGAGGATAAACGAAGCTGAAGGCCACGTCGCTGGCGATGGAAATGTGTCGTCCGAGGGGAGTGGTGCCGGAATCATTTTCCTGTGCCCCGACATGAAGTCTCGGGGGGGTGAATAAAGACAGGAAGGCAGGCCAGTCCGTGTTTTGCTCGAACCATCTTGCTGCGTTATCCAAGAACGATTCCAGATCGGTGTTTTCCGAAGCTTGGAGCAGGCCAAGATGGCGGTGCTCTCTAGTGAGGGCGGACTCTCTTGGCAGAACCGATATGACTGGACAACCTGTATTCTCCACCGCTGCACGGCACATGTCGCCATGTCGTACGCTTGCGACCTCGTTGAGAACGGCACCTGCGATTTTTATACTTTTATCGTGAGACATGAATCCGCGCACCACTGCCCCGACCGAGTCGGATTGGCCTGATACATTGACCACCAGTAAGACAGGTAACTCAAAGCGCCCGGCGATGTCGGCGGTCGAGCCCGAGCCCGCGATAGAGCCGTCGAACAGGCCCATCACCCCCTCGATAAGAGTATAGTCCGCCGCCGAGATCGTTGTGGCCATAATTTGGTTTAAGGTGTTATTCGACATCGCGAAGCTGTCTAGATTCATGCAAGGCAAGCCGGAGGCGGCGCGATGGAACGCCGGGTCGATATAATCGGGGCCAACTTTGCCCGAGGAAACGGAGATGTTCTGTCGCGCCATCGCCCGGAGGGCGGCGAGTGTGACAGTTGTTTTTCCGGTGCCCGATGCCGTGGCGGCGATGATGAGCCCGCTACCTTCTGATGTAGCGGGAGGAGATAATTTTTTGGTCATATCTGAATAGACGTTCACGTATTAAAGTGAATTTTTGATGGTCGGTTTGAGCCAGTCGAGGTGTTCTCGGAATGAAACCACACTGCCGATGACCACCACCGCCGGTGCTTGGACATTGGCAGTCATCGCATCCTTGATGCATTGTCGGAGGCTTGTTTTAAGGATGTATTGATCTGGCAGGGTCGCATGACTTATCAGAGCGACGGGTTCATCCGGATTCCTCCCGTTGTCGAGAAGTTTGCTAATGATATTTGGTAGGTGCTTGATTGCCATGTAGGCGACAATAACCGGGGAGCCTTCTGCGATGGCTTGCCAGTTAATTTGTTCGGGAACATTGCCGCTGGCACCGTGTCCGGTGATGAAAGTGGCGACCGAGTTATGGTCCCGGTGAGTGAGAGGAATTCCAGCATAGGCGAGCCCACCGATGCCCGCCGAGATGCCGGGAACAATTCGGAAAGGAATGTCCGCCTCGGCTAGGCGCATGGCCTCTTCGCCACCCCGACCGAAAACAAACGGGTCGCCACCCTTGAGTCGAAGAACGCGGTTTCCCGAGCGGGCGTGCTCGATCAGGCTCAGGGTAATGTCCGGCTGCTTGGGTGAGGGTTTTCCGCCTCGCTTTCCGGCATATTGAAGTACGGCTTTGGGGCCGGCCATTTTCAGGATTTCGGGGCCCACCAGCGCGTCGTAGACGACCACGTCTGCCTCCTGGAGTGCATGGGCGCAGAGGAGCGTTATTAGGCCTGGATCGCCGGGGCCAGCGCCTGCGAGCCACACGTGCCCCGCTTCAAATACGGGCATAAGATTTGAGTGAGATTTTTCCATGGCTGTTGGGTGGTAGAATATGCCCTTATAAGAAAAGATGCTGATTCATGCGACAGAAAATTATAGATCATTTCCCTAGTTTAAACATCAGGGTGAGAGTTCATGGTACGTAATGAAGTGGAGCCGCTCAGACGGGGATGGACGACTGGCGCATGCGCCACGGCGGCAGCTAAGGCGGCCTACACGGCGCTGCTGACGGGTAAATTCCCCGATCCAGTTGCGATCATACTGCCCAAGGGCGAGCGGCCAAGTTTTTCATTAGCTATAGAGACACTTGGTGAAGATTTTGCACGAGCGGGCATCGTCAAGGATGCGGGTGATGATCCGGACGTGACGCACGGGGCGCTGGTGATCGTCACTCTCCGGAGGTGCGAGGCTGGGGCTGGTGTTATCTTCCGGGCGGGCGGGGGTGTTGGCACCGTCACTAAGCCCGGCCTACCGGTAGAGGTGGGCGAGCCCGCCATAAATCCTGCTCCTCGCCGAATGATGATAGCCGAAATCGAATCGCTGGCGCGGGTACATGGTGAGCCGGGTGATATTGAAATTGAAATCTCTGTGCCCGGAGGAGAAGGGTTGGCCCAAAAGACCTGGAATCCGCGCCTCGGTATTCTCGGCGGAATCTCAATCCTCGGGACGACAGGGGTGGTTATTCCCTATTCGTGTTCGGCATGGATTCATTCGATCCATAGAGGGATAGATGTCGCCCGTGCGACCGGACTCGAACACCTCGCCGGATGCACGGGCTCGACCTCCGAGAGTGCCGTTCAGGCCATGTACGGCCTGAGTGACGGGGCCATGCTCGATATGGGAGATTTTGCGGGTGGGATGCTAAAGTACCTAAAGCTAAACCCTGTCCCGAGGCTCACCATCGGCGGAGGTTTTGGGAAACTCGCCAAGCTCGCCCAGGGCCATCTCGATCTTCATTCAGGCCGCTCCCAAGTTGATTTCGATTGGCTGGCTAGGCAGATGGAAACTGTGGCTGCTCCCTCGGAGATATGCCAAAAGGCGAAGGAGGCCAACACCGCTAACGAGGTGTTGGAAATCGCCCGGACCGAGAATCTGCCGCTGGCAGATCACGTCGCGTCATTGGCGCTTGAGACCACAGTAAAGGTACTTGAGGGTGTGACCATTCAACTTGAGGTTCTCATCTTTGACCGAAAGGGCGTCCTGTCAGGACGGAGTGGGCAAGCATGAGCTATGAGAAAGTTGTTTTGATTCTCGGCGGAACGGGTGAGGCGTTCGAACTAGCCGCAATGATCAATGCCTTGACGGGTTGGCGTGCCGTTACGAGTATGGCCGGGCGCACGAAGCGACCGCGGCGTCCCGTAGGCGAGGTTATTTTTGGGGGATTCGGTGGCCCAGAGGGGTTGGGGAGGTGCCTCGCCGAGCGTGGTGCCCTGGCTATGATCGACGCGACTCATCCCTTTGCCTCCCAAATTACTCGGAACGCTGTCCAGGCCTGCACGAAGGCGGAGATCCCCCTTCTCAGGCTTGATAGGCCCCCCTGGTTGGTGCGCCAGAGTTGGCGGCTTGTTTCGGATATAGGGGAAGCTGCACGATTGTTCCGTGGTCGCAAGGAGCGGGTATTTCTCACCATTGGCAAAAAAGAATTGGGTGAATTTGGAAATGTGGGAGATTCATTTTTTCTCATTCGCACAGTTGATCCTGTAGAGGCTTCTCCGTCGAACAACAATCATGAATTCGTTACCGGGCGTGGTCCCTATTCGGTGGAAGGCGAGCTTCAAATTATGCGTGATTACGGAATAACCTGGCTGGTCACGAAAAACAGTGGTGGCGAGGTCGGAATGAGCAAACTCATCGCAGCCGAACAGGCCGGGGTGAGCATTTGTGTCATCGAGCGACCAAAACTACCTGAATGTGAAAGTGTGGAAACCCCCGCCGAGGCCGCGCGTTGGCTTGAAAGGTTATGATTTTTTCCCGGTTCTGAAAATATGTCGGTGCTCCGGGCGGTAGAGAGCACTATCCTCGAAATTCGTATCGGTAAACACCTCGCCAACGAAGATCAGCGCCGTCCGGGTAATCTTGGCCTTCTCCACTTTTTCCCGAATTGTCGAAAGTGTTCCGTGAATAATTTTCTGATCAGGCCAGCTCACTCGGTAGACGACAACGGTCGGGCAATCCGCACCGTAATGTGGGGTGAGTGCTTCCTCGACATGCTTCAAATTCCTGATAGAAAGATGAATTGCCAGCGTCGCCCTTGATTTGCCCAATTCCTCGAGCGCCTCGCCTTCAGGCATCGAGGAGGACTCCATTGCCGTCCGGGTTGCGATGATGGTCTGGGTGACGCCGGGGAGCGTTAACTCGCGTTTTAGCTCTGCCGCTGCCGCCGAATATGCCGTTACACCGGGTGTTACCTCGTAATCGATACCCAACGCGTCTAGCCGCCGAATTTGCTCGGCAATCGCACCGTAGAGTGAGGGGTCGCCCGAGTGTACGCGGGCGACATCGAGGTCTTTTTTATGCGCCTTTATGATCTCGTCGATAATTTCGTCGAGATTCATCGGGGCGGTGTCGATGAGCGTCGCTCCCTCAGGGGCCTTTGCTACCAGCTCTTTGGGGACGAGAGAGCCCGCGTAAAGGCAGATAGGGCAGACTTCTATTAGCCGCGCCCCTCGGAGGGTGATCAAATCGGGAGCGCCGGGGCCTGCGCCGATGAAATGAACTTTCATCTCAACTCCCTGGCATTGGCGCTTCCCTTACGGGAGCCTGCTTTTTGCGCATATCCCCTCGGAGTGTAGACGCGCGCGGATGAATTGCCATCTGGGCTGATTCTCGTTTCGGATGAGCCGACTAGTACCACCGAGAGCATATCCACGGTACTGGTGTCGAGATTTGCGAGTTCGGTGACGCTCACCTCCTCGCCCTCGCGGCCCAGGTTTCTCGCAACGACTACAGGTGTTTCCGGCGAGCGATGCCCAAGCAAAATCTGCCGGGCACGATCTAACTGTGTTTTTCGCCGCGCGGATACGGGGTTGTAGAAGGCGATGTTGAAATCCCCCGCTGCTGCGGCCATAACTCGTTTTTCGATGATCTCCCAGGGGGTGAGTAGGTCTGATAGCGAAATTGTGCAGAAATCATGGCCCAGGGGGGCCCCTACCCGTGCGGCCGCCGCCTGAAGCGCCGAGACACCGGGTGATACCTGGACATGAACACGTTGCCAGGCGGGATTATTTTCCCGGTCAAGCATTTCGTATACCAGCGAGGCCATGGCGTAGATACCAGGGTCGCCCGAGCAAAGAAGGCCCACCCTTCGCCCTTCGCCCGCGAGATCCAAGGCAGCCCGGACACGTGTTTCCTCCTCCCCCAACTCGTATGGGTGAAGATGCTTGCCACTCGTTAGTGGCCCGGCCAGATCGAGATAGAGCCGGTAGCCCACCAGATCGGTCGAGTGGCGAATGAGAGTCTCCGCCTCGGCGGTGCGCCATCCTGAGCCGCCGGGTCCCAGGCCGATGACAAACAACTCGCCGCGTGCGGTCCCCGGAAGCGGCTCTAGCCAGGGCCTCTCGCGAACACCAATGCAACATGTCGCACGTCCCATTATCTGCTTCTCAAGGGCAAGGCTTTGCGCCGGGCCCAGAGCGGCGAGGACCGCCCCCTCGGCAACACCGTGGCAGCCCGTCTCCTTGAAGACGACTTCCGAGGGATTTGGAATCCTATGTGCTTCTTTTTCAAGCACTTCGGACGAAAAAAAGCGAACCGGGGCATCGAGCGCCTTGCCCAGATAGTGCAGTGCGGGCTCATCAGCCTTAAGGTCAATAGAAACAATGAGTCCCACGGCTCTCGTGTCGATGTTTATCGCGGCCAAAGAGCGATGGACAAGCGCCAAGACATCATCGGGCGGCGCGCCGCGCTCGCAGCCCACGCCAATGACAACGCTTTTTGAAAAATAATTCAGCGCGTCCGGCTCATTATTAACTTTTTGGACGCCCACCCTTATCGAAAGCGCCGCGTCATCGGCGAGCGGAAGACAGGCACCTGCTAGCCACGCCGACTTTCCTTCAAGCCGCACCTGCTCGCCGGCGAGGAGCCGCGCCGAGAAAGCTTTGGCCTCCTCCGGTCGGTCGAGTGTGTAGCCCTCTGGCGGATCGTCCAGGGCCACACCCCAGTTCACGTCTCCCGCCGTGGTAAGCGCCGCCTTGCCCCCCAGAAGGGAAGCCAATTCCTCTGCCCGGCGGTTCGCCCCCCGGTGTCCGCCCAGAAGAGGAATCACATGTTTCCCATCCTCCGAGAGTGCGACGACGGCGGGCTCTCCTGATTTGTCCGAAAGAATTGGTCCCAGGGCACGGATTAAAATGGCGGCGGCGCAAATTCCGATAATTTCCTGGCCGCCCTGATACATATCCCGAAGGTGCTGGGCAGCGTCTTCAAAAGTAACATCCGCCTCGGGCACCCGGCGGGCGAGGCCGTGAATTTGCGCTCCCGAAATCGCGTCGCGCACCTTTTCTGCGGTTTCAAGAGCGCTGCCAGAGAGGATAAAAACTGCCGGGCCGCCGGCTAAATTTTCCATGCTGCGCCCCGCTTGTGAACAAGGATCATCGAAAAATATGGGACCTCGTCATCGGAGGCCACCTCATCGAGTTTAAGAATGCGCTCGGTCTTGAGGGTGGCGCGTTCAATATATCGTGCGTTATCCAAAAGGCCGCATTCGGTGAGAACCTCTCGGATTTTTCCAAAATGTTTTCCCACCTTGATAATAACCGCCGCGTCTGTTGCCAAAAGGCGGCTTTTTAATTCAGCTGCGTCGATGGGCCCCGGCAGGATGGTGAGCGTATCGTTGCGCGAGGCGAGGGGAGCGCCCAGCGCCGCGCCACCCGCCATGATCGACGAGACGCCGGGCACGATCTCTATGTTGAAATCCTCGGCCATGCGCGAGTAGAGATACATGAACGAGCCATAGAAGAAGGGATCGCCCTGGCAGAGATAGGCAACATCGCGCCCGGCCTCAAGGTGGCTGGCCAGATCGTCCCGCGTCCGGTCGTAGACCTCCTGGGCAGGAAAGCGGTCCGTCCGCATCGGCATCCGTATCAAGATTTCCTCTTTATCCATTCCATCCAGATAGGGCGCAACAATCTCGCGCGTGAAGCTATCCCCCTCATCGGGGGCCGGATAGGCGATTATCCGGGTGGCGGCAATCAGTCGGTGGGCCTTTAGTGTTATGAGTTCTGGGTCGCCCGGCCCGATGCCTATTCCGTAGAGGGTGCCGTTTCCGTTGCTGGTCGAGGATGCCATGGTTTTATTTTGATTCCTTTGATTTCATAACTCGAAGTTGGGTGACGGGGGTGCCGGGCCGCCAGCCGTGAAGCCGACCGGTCTGGTGGACCTGGCTCACCTGAAGGCGAGTGAGCTGCCCGCCCTGTCTGGCGAAAAAAGCCTGAAGCGCCCCTTCGCCCTCAAGGGTGACGACATTGGCCACGAGCCGCCCGCCTGATTTGAGCCGGGCCCAGCAAGTGTCGAGCATTTCAGGGTCCCGCAATCCCCCGCCGATGAACACGGCATCGGGATCGGGAAGCAACGCCAGACAGGAGGGGGCATCCCCTAAAAAAGTCTGGAGTCGCGGGGTGCCCAGCGCCTCGGCGTTAGCCAGGAGGTTATCCATCCGTTTTCCAAATTTTTCAATGGCTATCGCCTCTAGAGACGGATCGGCGCGCAGCCATTCAATTGAAATAGAGCCCGCACCTGCGCCAACGTCCCAAAGCAGATCGCCCGGTCTCGGCATGAGGGCGGCGAGCGTGAGGATGCGGATTTCGAGCTTCGTTATCTGCCCGTCGTGGCGAAAGCGATCATCCTCTATGCCGGGGAGTAAGTGGCCTTCGAGCCCTGGGCCTTCCGCCCTTAACTCGGCGGCAAGGATATTGAGATCTTGAATCTCATCTGAGTGCGGGGCGGCGGCAAGATCGCGGGCCGAAAGGCTGATATGCGATTCCTCGGGGCCGCCGATATGTGAGAAGACATGGAGGGTGGAATCCCCAAAACCATCGCCGGCTAATAGCGCAGCAATCTCGCCTGGCGAGTTTCGGTTTTCTGTCAGCATGACGAGGCGGGCCTTATCCACCAGACGGGGGAGCAGCGAGCGTAGGGGCCTTCCATGAAGGGAGACGACTCCGGCATCCGAGTGCGGCCAGCCCAGCCGAGAGAGCGCCAGGCTGAACGATGAGGGAGCGGGGTAAACCCTCATTTCCTCGATAGCTATTTTTTCGGTGAGGCGTTTTCCGATCCCGAAGAAAAAGGGGTCACCCGTGGCGAGCACACAAAGGTTTTTCCCCCGGTAGTCAGGGATTTTGTCGATGAGTTTCTGGAGAGGGGAGGGCCAGGGTATTTTTTCACAGAGGCTTTCCTCGGGTAAAAATGCGAGGTGGCGCTGTCCGCCGATGATTATCTCGGCCCCGGCCACGGCGTCCCTTGCGCTCTGGCCCAAGCCGTCCAGGCCGTCATCCCCGACCCCGACGAGGGAGAGCCATGGTGTATTTATTTCTTTGGCGCTCATTGTTTTGTCTCCGCTAGCTGGCGCCCAGCCTCTCGGGCCAGTGCATTAAGCGCCGCCGCCGCAATGGCGCTGCCACCAAGACGGCCCGTTAGCGAGATGAACGGGATGAGAGCGCCTCTTGCGATCAACGCCTCTTTTGACTCTGCTGCGCCGACGAAGCCGACAGGAAAGCCCAAGACAAGAGCAGGGGGCGCGAGCCCAATTTCAATCATTTCTAATAAATGGAAGAGCGCGGTTGGCGCATTTCCGATGACGGCGACCGAGCCGGGAATTTCACTGGCGCACAGATCGAAACCGGCGGCCGAGCGGGTGTTGCCAATTTCGCTGGCGCGCCCGGCGGTGCCCGGATTTGCGAGCGCGCAGATGACAGGGTTTTCGGCGGGCAGATATCGCCTCGTTACCCCCCTTTCAACCATTTCGACATCGCAGATTATTTGTGCGCCGTTTTTGAGGGCATGGACGCCGGCTTCTGCTGCGTCCTTGGAGGCTACGATTTTTGGGACAATCTCCACCATGCCCGAGGCGTGAATTATTCTCGTGATGACGGCAGCCATCGCCGGGTCAAAAGCCGAAAGGTCTGTCTCGTTTTTTATGATGGCGACGGATTTTTCAAATATCTCGTCCGGCTCGCGGCAATAATCAATCGTCATTGGATCTGCCCCGGTTAATTTTTCATGCTCTTGGGCCCCAGCGGGTGGTCTGCATGGGGATAGGGATGATGGGTGTGCCCATGGTCATGGGAATGCCCGCCGTCATGGTCGTGATCATGAGTATGTTCGTGTTGCGCGCTCTTTGATTCGTCCTCTGGTCCGGTTCCGATGCCCTCGACATGGTGGTGGTGGCTCTCCTGCCGCTCGCCGACCTGATCCTCGAAGCCCAGGAACTGCTCGCGGTATTTGCACAACTGGCAATTCATGTTGTTCGTGCCGTCGAGGATTTCCTGAACGCGCTCGGCGAAGCAATCAAGCACGAGGGGATGATCGTTCAGGTAGCCTGCCTTAATGAATTCGATATCGGGGTGTCTTGCCGCCACCAGGTCGGTGTGGTCGTAGATGCGCTGGACCAAAATGCCCGTGAAAAGAAAATAGGGAAAAACGATGATGCGCTTGTAGCCAAGTTTCGCGGCATGCTCAAGGCCCTGCTCAACAAGGGGGAACGTCACGCCCGAGTAGCAGACCTCGCCCCAGCCAAAGCCCAGGCCTTCCCATAGCATTCGCATTACTTTGGAAACATTAGAGTTAGCGTCTGGATCAGAGGCCCCCCGCCCGACAACCATGAGAAGCGTCTCGTGTTTATTCGCGTCAGTTTTGCTCGTCTCAAGCGCCGCCTCAACACGCTCGCCCGCTGCGCGAATGAGCTTGAGGTCGATGCCGAGTTCTCGGCCATACTCGATTTGTACGCCTTCGTGTTCGGCCTGGTAGCGATTGAGCACCGAGGGGATGTCGTTCTTGGCGTGTCCGGCGGCAAAAAGCATCCCCGGCACAGCGAGTACGCGCCGCACCCCTTTTTCGAGGAGCGCATCGAGGCCGGTTCGGATTATCGGGGTGGCGAATTCCAAAAGACCCCACTCTGTGTCGAGGTGCGGGAGTCGCTCCCTGAGCCCCTCGGCCACCGACTGAAATTCGACGACAGCCCGCTCGTCCCGGCTGCCGTGGCCACAAACCATCACCCCCAGTTTTTCACTCATTTTAGGTGCATCCTTTTTGTGTTTCGTTGATTAAAATAAATTGTGGAAAATTAAAACTCGATGCCCTTTTGCGCCTTGATGCCAGCGCGGTAGGGATGTTTGACCATCCTCATCTCGGTTACGAGGTCAGCCATCTCCTCAAGCTCGGGCTTTGCTCCGCGCCCAGTGAGCACGACGTGGAGCATCTCTCGTTTTTCCCGGAGCGCCTCAAGAACCGCGTCGAGTGGAAGCTGGCCCCGGCGGACGGCCACGTTTATCTCATCGAGGATGACCATCCCAATTTCGGGCCGCGCCATGAGCTCTTGAGATTTCTCCCAGGCCTGCTCAGCTGCTTTTTTGTCGAGTTCCTCATCTTGGGTTATCCAGCTAAAGCCCTCGCCCATGCGGTGCCACTCGACGGCCTCGCCAAAAGACTTGAAGATCTCGACCTCGCCCGAGGCGATGGGGCCCTTCACATACTGGACGACGCCGACTTTTAGGCCGTGGTGAATCGCCCGAAGGCACATGCCGAAGGCGGCGGTGCTCTTTCCTTTGCCCGAGCCCGTATGGACGATGATCAGGCCCTTTTCCTCGGTGGCTGCAGCCTGCCGCTTTTCATACGATTTTTTGATGCGCTCGGCTTTATCTTTATATTCCTCGCTCATGGCGCTGTCTCCTTGATGAGATTTCGCTAGGCGGCGTTAAGTAGCCGCCGGACGCTTCCGGGCCGGAGTTCATCGAGGGCGGCACATGAAAAATTCCACCTGCGCCCCCACTCCGGCATCATGCCCAGGCGCACTTGCCCCGCCTCGGTATCGACGAGGAGAAGGTCTGTCCTCGATTGACTAAATATCGCAAGCTCGCGCTCGGCCGCCTGTATTGGAGGGATGTCGCCGATCCCAAGCGTTGGGCGACCGTCCGAGACGAGGATGAGCGAGGGGGATACCCCTGGCTGGCGTCGCTCTGATTGTACGAGCGTCTCGCGGGCGAGCCTGAGGCCGTGCGCAAGCGGTGTTCTTCCGCCAACGGGCAAATCGCGCACCTGGGCCTGGACCCTGCGCACGCTGCGGGTAGGCGGCAAAACGAGATTGGCCCCCGCGCCCTGCATGACGATGAGGCCCACCTCGTCCCTCTTTTGATACGCCTCATCGAGCAATCCGAGCAGCATCCCCTTGGTCACCTCCATCCGGCGGCGAGCGCCCATCGAGCGGCTGGCGTCGAGGACGAACAGGAAAAGGCGTCGATGGGGCGGCTTATGAATTTTTACCCTGAAATCCTCAGGAGAAATTGAGAGAGAGGCGCTGTCAAAGCCGTTTTTCTTGTCCCTGTTTTTAGCCGCGCTCCGGATGGCGGCGGCGCGAAGGGTGGCATCGAGTGCCAGATCAGTGGCTTTGCCTTGTGGAGCGCCTGCGCGGACATAGGGCCCTTGTCTGGTGCCTGGGCGCTCGCGGCCTGCGCGCCCGCCCGGCGTATAGCGATGGGACGCAATTCGGGCCTCCGTGTGCGGAATGCTAACAGGTCCCTCGGGCTGCGCCTCAAGCTGGCTGAGGCTGTCCTCTCTAGGAGGGTCCGGGCTCTCGGGCGAGTTTTCGGATGAATTCTCGGGCGAGTTCTCAGATTGGCTCTCTCCTCGATCCTTGGGTCTGGGCGGAGGAGGCGGGGGCGGCGGCTCGGGCGGATTGTTTCTGCGGTGGGCCAGCGCGAACTCCATGACCCGCTCGACATCAGCTTGGGTGACGGCAGAGCGGCCCTCCCATGCGGCATGGGTCATCGCGCTTTTTCTGATTACAATGTCGGCCCGCATCCCCTCGACATGCTCGCGGCAGCAAAGCTCGGATATCCCTGCCGCGATATTGTCGGCAATAACGACTTCCGGAAGGATTCTCCTTGCCTGTGCAATACGCTCCCCTAGCGCATTTTGATCGCTTGTCCATTTCTCTATGAATTTCTCTGGGGCAGACTCAAAATCTATCGCCCGGGCCACGACCTCGCTTCGCGCCACCGGGTCAGCGAGATTGTGAATCCCCACCGAGAGGCCAAATCGGTCGAGAAGCTGCGGGCGAAGCTCTCCCTCATCGGGGTTCATCGTCCCGATGAGAATAAACCGCGCCGGGTGGTGCACCGAGATGCCCTCGCGCTCGACAAGGTTCACCCCGCTCACAGCCGCGTCGAGGAGGATGTCCACCAGATGATCGGGTAGCAGATTCACCTCGTCCACATAGAGAACCCCGCCGTTCACCCGCGCCAGTAGACCGGGGTCAAAGCTCTTTTCGCCATCGCGGATGGCTTTTTCCAAATCGATGGTGCCAAGGACGCGATCCTCGGTGGCCCCGAGAGGAAGGGAGACGAAGGGCGTGGGGATCTCCTCGATGTTCACATCAGCGCAGTTATCGCAACGCACACCCTCGGCGCATAAAAATGCACAACTTGTGTTCGCGCGGATGGGCGGAAGCAGATCTGCCAGCCCCCGTGAGGCGCTCGATTTACCCGAGCCCTTCACCCCCGAGATGAGCACCCCTCCAATCTGGGGGTTAATGCCGTTGAGGATGAGGGCGAGCCTCATGTCTTCTTGCCCCACGATGGCGACGAACGGGTAGTGCATCAGTCCATAACCTCCAGCCCAGCTTCGTTTTCAAGATAGATTTGCTTGAGTTGCTCGACGATCTCCGCAGGCGGAGATTCCCAATAGCCGCGCTCTTGGGCCTCTAATAGTCGCTCCACCATGCCCCGAAGCGCCCACGGGTTTTTCTCTTCAAGGAACTGTCTCGTGTCCTCGTCAAGAATATAGGCTTCAGTCACTTTTTCATACATGTGGGGCTCGATGACGTGAGCCGTCACGTCGTAGCCGAAAAGATAGTCCACCGTCGCAGCGAGCTCGAAGGCCCCTCGGTAGCCGTGTTTCTTGATGGATTCAATCCACTTGGGGTTCACCACCCGGGAGCGGAAGACGCGGACGACCTCTTCCCTCAGATCGCGGACCTTCACCCGGTCGGGCTTTGAGGTGTCGCCGAAGTAGGCTTTCGGATTTTTTCCGGTTATGGCGCGGACCGAGGCGATCATCCCCCCGTGGAACTGGAAATAATCGTCGCTGTCGAAGATGTCGTGCTCGCGGTTGTCCTGGTTCTGGACAGCGACACTCACACCCGAGAGCCGCTTCCGGAAGCTCCCGAAAGCCTCAACACCGGGTGTATTCAAACCGTAGGCATAGCCGCCCCAGGCGACGTAAACGTCAGCCAAATCTTTGTCGGTCGTCCAGTTGCGCTCATCAATCAAGTTAAGCAGCCCCGCCCCGTAGCTGCCCGGTTTGCTCCCGAACACGCGCCAAGCAGCGCTTTTCGCATCTTTGCCGCCCGCTATTTCCTCGGCGATGTTCGCTTTGATAAAGTTCATCTCATGCGGCTCATCGAGTGCGGCGACGGTTTGCACCGCCTCGTCAATCATCTCGACAACGTTCGGAAATGCATCCCGGAAAAATCCGCTGATGCGGACCAGCACATCGATGCGGGGCCGCCCGAGTTCTTCTAGGGGGATAACCTCGATCCCGATGACGCGCCGGTTGATGCCCTGCCAAACCGGGCGCATCCCCATGAGGTGAAGAATCTCTCCAATATCGTCCCCGCTTGTCCGCATGTTCGAGGTGCCCCAGACGACCATGCCGATAGACCGGGGATATTCTCCGGTCTCATTAAGATATTTTTCCAGCACCCCCTCGGCGGCGCGTCGGCCCACCTCGCAGGCGGTCTGGCTGGGAATTGCCCGGATATCGACCGAATAGAAATTTCGCCCGGTGGGCAGGATGTTCGCCATCCCTCGTGTTGGGGCGCCGCTCGGGCCCGCCGGAACAAAGCGGCCATCGAGTCCGACAAGAATGTTGGTGATCTCATCGGGCACCTGTTCAAGACGCGGGCGGATATCATCGTTGAGATAGGCCAGCGTTTTTTTCGAGCGCGGCCCCGCCGGGCGGTTTTCCTTCACCGCCACCTTGGCCTGCAACTCAAAATATTCAATCAGATCCCCCGCCGTCCGGCAGAGGGGATGGTCGACTTTTTGCGCCGGATTGGCGGCGAGCTCATCATGGTCAAAGCCAAGATCCTCGGCGATGGCGGCGGGAAGTCCACGAACGCCAGCCTGATCGAGCCTAACCAAAGAAACGAGTAGATCGATCAAACTGGTTTCATCGGGAAGGGCGCCCAGAATGTGGAGGCCGTCCCTGATCTGGGATTCTTTTATCTCGCACAGATAGCCGTCAAAATCTTCGATGAAAACCTCGACCTCATCCTCCGAGGGTGGTTTTTCGTAGGCGAGGTCGCGGTAAATTTTGCTCTCGTCCAACAGACGAATAATTTTCTCTGAGATCAGCGGGCATTTCGAGGGGTCGAGCACGCTCGCATCGGCGTATTCGTCCGCCAGGTGTTCGAGTTTCACGAGATCGCCGTAGGCCTCGGCTCGCGTCATCGCCGGGATCATGTGATCGACGATGAGGGCGTGCGAGCGCCGCTTGGCCTGGGTGCCCTCGCCCGGATTGTTGATGATGTAGGGGTAGATGTTGGGAACCGAGCCCAGCGCGATTTCGGGGAAACAACTTTCGCTGATGCCGAGGCCCTTTCCGGGCAGCCATTCAAGGTTGCCATGTTTTCCAACGTGGGCAACGGCGTGGGCGCCAAATGTTTCAAGCACCCATTGGTAGTAGCCCAGATAAAAATGGGTGGGCGGAAGATCGGGGCTGTGGTAGATGGCGTTTGTGTCCACCCCGAAGCCGCGCGAGGGCTGGATGCCGATGAAAATGTTGCCGAGCCTGAGGCCAGGGATAGCCATGCCGCTAGCTGCCATCATGTATTCGCCAGGGGGCTCGCCCCACTGCGCCGCCATCTCTTTGCGCCGGGTAGCGGGTATCTTCTCGAATCTTTCTCGGTAGGCCTCAGGCGCTAACTTGTGGGGTGTGGCCTCCAGGTTTTCAGGCAACTGAAATTCATCGTCCTGGGTGCACCCGGCAAGGAGCGCAAATATTAGCTCGTCGCCGGTTTCGGGAATTTCTCCCACATCGTAGCCCGCATCGCTCAGGCTTTTCAGGATGCGTACCACGCTCTCCGGGGTATCGAGCCCCACCCCGTTTCCCACGCGCGCGTTCCGGGTCGGGTAGTTGTTGAAGAGAATGGCAATGCGTTTTTCGTTGTTCGGGGTGCGCCGAAGGGTACACCAGGATGAGGCCAGGCGAGCCACCTGCTCTACCCTGTCGGGGAGCGGCACGTTGCGACGAAGCTCGGCGCCGATGGTTTGATTCAAATTGCCCTCGTCTTTGAAAGAGATTGGCACCGAGATGAGGCGGCCATCGAATTCGGGTAGCGCGACGTGCATGGCAACATCGCGGGGGCTCAGGCCCGCGCTGGAGGCTTGCCATTCGGGAAGTGTCGATCCGCTCATGATGGCTTGAATCACCGGGCAGTCCAGCCCGTGCGGGGAGCTGAAGGCGAGGGTGGAGATGAGGACATCGGCGTCCATTAAATACTCGCGCACCGCGAGGGGAACACCTTGCTCGTCCGCCTCCTTGAGCGATTCGCAGTACACCGTGCGGGGGCGGCAGCCCAATCGATTGATTTCGGTTGCCAGCGCATCGATGGGCTGAAGGTTTCCCGATTGCCAGTGGGCCCGGTAGAAAAGCACACCGACAACGGGGGCATCGTCCGGCAAGGGCGCGAGCCCCGGCGTCTCGTAAACACCCCGCTCGGTGGTGGACACAGCAGGCTCGTAGCCATAGCCGGTGAGGGAAAAACGATCCGAGAGGAAACGGAGGAGCTGGGTGTAATTCTCCACCCCGCCATGGACAAAATATTCGAGCACCGAGGTGTGCGCCGAAAGCGGAACGGTGCCGATGGCGGAAAGTTCGGGGTCGATCTCGCGCCCCCCGGCCAGCGCCAAGAAGGGGATGTCGTTTTCGCGGCAGGCACGCGCCAGGCGCTCGAAACCCTCGGGGAAATAAGCGCGGCCCCCTAAGATGCGCGCCACGAGAACCCGTGCGCCGGGAACGATTTCGGTTGCAAACTTTTCAAGCGCCTCGGGCTCAGAGAGATCGCGAAGGTGCACAGCCCGGACCCGAGCGAAATCGTTTGGCATTTTTTCTCGTGCGAGGGCAAGGCCCAGCACTTCGGTGTCTGCGGCGGTGATGAATACGATGTCGCCCTGCGTGAATTCCATTGTTGCTCCCTATTTAGATGCCGGGGTTAAGTGGTGATGGCCCCGATCAAGGTTTTGATTCCGGCGAAAAAAACGAGCCCGGTTACGGATGAGGCGTACATCCACAAGACGGCGCGGGGGATGTCGCCGGGCGCAGGCTCGCGGTGTGGGTCGCCGATGCGAGGTCGCTCCTCTGCTACCCCCTGATAGATGTTCACGCCCCCGAGCTGGACGCCCAGCGCCCCAGCAAGGGCGGCCTCGCTAATCGCGGCGTTCGGGCTCGGGCTCTTTTGGCCGTCTCGCAGTGAGACGCGCCAGCTATCGAGCACTCGCATTCCGCAGACGAGGGCCGCCGCCGGATAAAGAAGGCGGGCCAGCCTCGCTGGTACGTAGTTAAGCAGATCATCAAGCCGGGCCGAGGCCCAACCGAATTCAAGATAATTTTCCGAGCGGTAGCCGACCATCGAATCGAGGGTATTGGCGGCCCGGTAGGCCATCGCCAAGGGGGCGCCGCCCAGGATCGCAAAAAATAAAGGAGCGAGGACGCCATCGACTGCGCCCTCGGCAACCGACTCTACCGAGGCGCGGACTATTTCAGGCTCGTCGAGATTCTTGGTGTCGCGCCCGACGATCATGGCGAGGCTTGTACGCGCCTCCTCCAGGTTCCCTACCCTCAAGGCACTAAATATGTGGCTTGCGTGGCGGTCCATGTCGCGTGCGGCAATCGTTGTATAGAGAAGATAAATCGTTAGCGCCCAGCCGAGGCGATGGTCGATGTAGCTGCCCAGCTCGATGATTTCCCACGCTGTGAGCCAAGCTCCTCCCACGATGATAGTTGTGAGACATGTGCCAGACGAGCGGCCCCTGCCCAGAGCACGGGTGAGGGTGCCCTCAAGCGCGGCGGCGGCCCCTCCGATGAGACGAGTTGGATGGGGCATCCAGCGCGGATCGCCCAGGGCGAAGTCGAGGGCAAAGGCGATGGCTATCAAAAAGACGAGCTCATCCATTTTGCTTCTCTCCTTTTGCCGCAAGATTGCCGTAGCGCTCTTTGAAAACGACTTCTTCAAGCGGCAGGCGGTCTTGCCAGCCGACAGTTTCGAGCAGCGGCGCCTCGGCGAATTTTTCGGGGTATCCCATGCAGAGATAGGCCACGGGTACCACCTCTTCGGGAAGCTCTAAGATTTCCGAGAGCTCCTCGTTGTCGAGAATGCTCACCCAACCAACACCCACGCCCTCGGCTCTTGCGGCGAGCCACAGGTTTTGAACGGCGAGGCAGGTGCTGAACAAATCGGTGTCGATGATGGTGTTGCGGCCCAGCACCTTGCCGCCCCGGCGGCGATCGCAGGTGACGCATACGTTGAGGGGCGATTCGAGAATGCCCTCAAGTTTGAGCGATTTATAAAGCGCGCGCCGCTCGCCAGAATAATTTTTTGCGGCCCGCGCGTTTTCCCGCTCGAACATGGTTTTGACGCGCTGTCGAGTCGCCTTTTCCCGGATGAGAATAAAATTCCACGGCTGCATGAAGCCGACGGAGGGGGCGTGGTGCGCCGCATCAAGAATTCGGTGAAGAACATCATCCGGCATGGGGTCCGAGCGAAATCGCCGAATATCGCGTCTTGCATAAATCGCCTCGTAGATATTCATTTCGCACTCGCCATAACGTCATAAATGGCGTTTATGTCCAGATTTCCCCTGACCGCCTCGGCCAGCCGGTCGAGGTTCTCGTGCAGGTCTGTGTTTTTTGCTTCCGCTATAGGAGAGACGCCCTTTTCGGCACAAAGCGAATTGATGAAGTGTTCTCGGAACGCGGCGCTGTCGAAAACCCCGTGGATGTAGGTTCCCCATAAGCGCCCGCCCGCCGCCGATGCGCCGTCCATCTCCGCTACCTCGTTGCCGAGGCGCTCTGTGATTTCAAACGCCGGGCGCTGCCCACCGCTGGTCTGGCCCATGTGGATTTCATATCCGCTCACCTCGGCCCCGCTTTCGAGGTGAGTGCCCCGCACCCGGGCTGTTTGTTTTTCCTCGCAGAAAATCGTTTCGGTGGGCAAAAGGCCGAGACCAGCTTCCCCATCGGCGCTCGATTCGACGTGGTGCGGATCGCGAAGAGTAGCTCCCATCATCTGGAACCCGCCGCAGATGCCGGCAATCGTGCCCCCGTTTTCATGACACCTATGGATGTGTTCTGCGAAGCCTGCCTTTTTTAATTGCCGAAGGTCAGCGATGGTGCTCTTGGTGCCCGGAATGAGAATCGCATCGGGTATAAGCCCATCAGGGCGCTCAATGTAGCGAAGCGAAACGTCGGGCTCATCGGCTAGCGCGTCAAAATCCGTAAAGTTGGCGATTCGAGGGTGGCGGATCACGTCGATGTGAACACGCCCATTTTTCTCGGGCGCCCCTTTGCTTCGGGAGCCGATGCTGTCCTCCTCGGGCAGGCTGATATCCTTGAAGTAGGGCAGGGTGCCGAATACTGGTTTTCCGGTTTCTTTTTCGAGGTATTCAAGGCCGGGCTTTAGAATGTCGATATCGCCCCTGAACTTATTAATCACAAAACCGCAGACCCGAGCGCGTTCTTGCTCTAATAGTAGGTGCATGGTGCCGATCAGCTGCGCGAAAACGCCGCCAAAGTCGATATCGCCGACGAGGATGACGGGCGCATCCGCGAGGGCGGCGGTCTTCATGTTGGCGATATCTGTTTCGCGAAGGTTGATCTCCGCCGGGCTCCCGGCCCCCTCGATGATGACAAATTCATATTCTTCGCGAAGGCGTGCAAGGCTCTCCTGAATGACGGGCACGAGGGAGGCCTTGAAGGTTTCGTATTCCCTGGCCTTCATCGTGCGGCCCGCCCGGCCTTGAACGATCACCTGTGCGCCCTCGTCGGTGGCGGGTTTAAGTAGCACAGGATTCATGTCAACGGTGGGCTCAATTCCGCAGGCGGCGGCCTGAAGCGCCTGGGAGCGGGCAATCTCTCCGCCGCCCTCGCAGACATAGGCATTGTTCGACATGTTTTGGGCCTTGAAGGGGGCGACGCTGTGGCCATCGTGCCGCAAAATTCGGCACAGCGCGGCTGCGAGGACGCTCTTGCCGACATGGGAACCGGTCCCCTGAATCATCAGCGCGTGATTCGGCATGTTTCCACTATCTCTTTCAAGGCGGCAAGGAGGCGCGTGTTGTCCTCGTGGCCTCGCACGGCGAAGCGCACGAAGCGGTTTTTCTCCAAGCCGGTGAACGAGTCGCAGTTCCTCGCGGCGATGCCGAATTCCAAAAGCTCCCGGCAGAGGAGAGCGGCGTCTGGCACACGGCAGAGAATGAAATTTACAGCCGAGGCCATGGGCGCAAGGTCCAGAGATTTAAGACTGCTCGACAAATTCTCCCGTAACTCGGGCACGAGCTTTCGGGTGCGTTCGGCATAGTTATGGTCCTCAAGGGCGGCGACTCCCGCCGCGATGGCCAGGGCGTTAACGCTCCAGGGAGGTTGCAGGCTCTTGAGGCGCAAGACGGTTTCTGGCGGGGCGACGATATAGCCGAGCCGAAGGCCGGGGATGGCGTAGAATTTCGTGAGAGAGCGAAGGACGATGAGACGCGGGTCGGAGGCGGCTTTGCTGGCCAGCGAGAATTCCTCGCCTGCAAAATCGATGAACGATTCATCGACGATAAGCGGCCCAGGATTTTCGAGGATTTCCTCTGCCGAAAAAAGCTGGCCCGCCGGACTGGTCGGGTTGGCGAGGAAGGTAACATCGTGGTCGCCATCGTTCACTGGAATCTCCGCCGCCTCGCAGGCGTCTTCATATTCCGTGAAGGCGGGGGTAATGACGCGGGCACGGCCCCCTGAGAGGAGGCGGGTGATGAGGTATATAAGGTCTGTCGCGCCGTTGCCAGCGAGAATACATTCTCTTGGAACACTGAGATGCCGGGCGACGGCTTGGCAAAACTCATCGGCATCGGGGACAGGGTAGGCGAAAACCAGCTCGCCACTCTGGGCCAAAACGCGGAGCACACCATCGGGCGGGCCGAGCGGATTGACGTTCGAGCTGAAATCGAGAACGGATTTGTCCGATGCGCCCCCATGCGCTCTTTTCATCGGTGCCGCCTCCGCAATGAGTGGGCAAATTTGCCCCACGGGTGGATAAAAGGTTGCTCTGGCCCGAAGGCAGGGCAATTAATTACAAACTGGTATTCTCAAACGCAGGGGGGGGAGTTGCCGGAAATACTCTCTGGAGATATGTACCGCAAAGAGAGGAATTCAATACCAGCGCTCCCAGCCCACGAGGAGAAACCGATTCACATCTTGCAGGTCGGTATCCTGGCTCTCGGCCTTTATCGCGCCCGCCTTCCCAACGCCTGGCATCAGTGGCATCGTGAGCGCGCATGACCGATTACAGTGGCGGGACCGCGCCGGACTCTCACCGGCTTCCCGTTAAATGCCCCTTGGGGGCAACCATGCAAGATTACTGATAGCTACACCCCTCTATTGGGGGTGTCAACTAATGTGAATTCAGAGTAGTGGATGTTTTTTTGTCAGTGTGGATAGGTAATTGATATGCGTAACGTTGTGTTGATTACAGGCGGCGCTCGGAGCGGCAAGAGTAGCTATGCGATGGAACTGGCGCGTGCCCACGAGGCCGAGCGCGTCTATATCGCCACGGCAGAGCCCATCGACGCCGACATGCGCAGGCGAATTGAAAAGCATAAAGAAGAGCGCGGCGACGCGTTCGTGACGATTGAAGAGCCGCTCGATTTGGCCGGTGCGCTCGGAAGAATTCCCGAGGGCGCAGGTGTCGTCGTGGTGGATTGCCTGACCGTTTGGCTGGGCAATTTGATGCACCACCATGGGGAGGAGGGAGGTCTGCCTGGTGTGGCCGAATTTCTAGAGGTCCTAGAGACGCCTCCTTGTGATCTGATTTTGGTGACGAACGAGGTGGGAATGGGGGTCATCCCCGAGAATCGGCTCGCCAGAGTCTACCGCGATGCGCTAGGCCGCTTGAATCATGAGGCGGCGCGTCGGTCTGGTAGCGTGGTTCTCATGGTGAGTGGTTTGCCTATGTATATTAAGGGGGATTTTCGGTGAGCATTATTTCAAAACTTACTGAAAGCATCCCGCAGGTAGATCACAGTCTTGCGGCTGAAGCGAGGGCGCATCTTGATCGGTTGACGAAGCCGCCGGGAAGCCTTGGCCGTCTAGAGGATATTGCCGTTAAGTATTGCTGTGCCACGGGATCACTAAAGCCCGTTTTGGGCAAAAAAATTATATTCACCTTTGCGAGTGATCATGGCGTGGCTGCCGAGGGTGTTTCCGCCTATCCAAAGGAAGTGACGCCCCAGATGGTCATGAACATGCTAGCGGGTGGCGCGGCGGTTAATGTTCTTGCGGCGCATGCCGGGGCCGAGGTCCGCGTGGTGGACATCGGTGTTGATGATTCGATGGCGGGCGCCGAGGGTCTCATCCGCCGGAAGATTCGCTCGGGAAGCGGGAACATATCGAAAGAGCCAGCAATGACGATGGATGAGGCCGAGCGGGCGATTGAGGTAGGTGCCGAGCTTGCCCGCGAGGCGGTGGCGGAGGGTGCGGCGCTCATTGGCACAGGTGAGATGGGGATCGCGAACACAACGCCCTCGGCTGCCCTGTTTGCTGCATTGCTTGCCGCCTCTCCTGCAGAGGTGACGGGCCGCGGCACGGGTATCGGCGATGAATCACTATCGAGAAAAATTCAGGTTATCGAGCAATCGCTTTCCCTTCACAAGGAGAGTTTATCTGATCCGCTTCAAGCGCTTGCGGCGGTGGGCGGGCTTGAGATAGCGGGAATCTGCGGCCTGATACTCGGCGCGGCCTCTAGCCGGGTGCCGGTGGTGGTGGACGGTTTCATCTCCTCGGCGGGGGCGCTTGTGGCCTGCCAAATGTGCGAGAGGGTAAAGGACTATCTTTTCTTTTCTCATTGCTCCGATGAAGCAGGGCACAAGGTTTTTTTCTCCCGCTTTGGCGCAGAGCCGATATTGGATATGGCTCTTCGCCTGGGCGAGGGAACCGGCGCGGCGCTGGCGATGCCCATCATCGAGGCTGCGGTAAAGATTTATAACGAGATGGCCACATTCGGCTCGGCAGGAGTCAGCTCAGCAGGCAGTGGGGATGCGCCATGATGGGCGGCCTCTCGACGGCGATACGGACGCTTACCATTCTACCCGCACCGGGTGAACCCGGGGGGAAGATGGCCTCGTCCCTTCCTTGGTTTCCATTGGTAGGTGGCGCGATTGGCTCCATCCTTTTGGGCCTGATGATTCTGCTCGAAGATCTGGCTTCCGGTCATTGGCCGGGGGGCGCTGCCGCTGTTGTGGTAGTAGCCGGAATTATTCTCACCGGAGCGCTGCACCTCGATGGGCTGGCCGATTGGGCCGATGGCTTCGGGGGTGGTCGTGACCGCGAAAAAACGCTCGCCATCATGAAAGACTCATCCACCGGGGCTTTTGGTGCGGTGGCGCTTATCTCGGTATTGCTGCTCAAATGGGTCGCTCTTTCGCGTCTGGCGGATTCGGGAACACAACTCTGGATTATTGTGGCCTGTGTTATTTCGCGGACGATGATGGTCGAGCTTGCGGTCTGGCTTCCCTATGCCCGCACGGAAGGGGGGACCGGCGCGACCATCGTCGAGGGGGCAAAAAAATGGCACCGCTACTTAGTCCTGCTCCTTGCGCTGGCGATACTCACCGCGTTTGCCGGGGCGGCGGGCGCACAAGCCTTGGTGGCTGGCTGGTTGGTGTGCAGGGGATTTGGTTATCTTTGCCTAAGAAGGGTTGGGGGTGTCACGGGCGACCTGCTCGGCGCCGGGAGCGAAATTGTGGAAACACTCATCTTGGTGCTGGCGGCCCTGCCGGGCCGGGAGTTGCCTCAATTATCCGGCTGGGTATTTTTCTAGCGTCGATAGAAAAAATTACATACAACTACCTGCGCTTAGACGAATTCACCAGACGAATTTCACCAGTTACCAGCGCTTAGACGAACTCACCTTTTTCGGAGAGATCGATAATGTTCAGTCGGTCATAGATCCGCAAAAGCGCGTCGGCCGCCGGCCCGTCGATGGCCTCGATGAAATTCGTGACCTCCCGGCGCTGGGGCCCGCCTCGAAACCGCGAGGCCAGTTGTTGCTTTGAGCGATCAGGTGAGCCCTCAAATTCATCCGCCATTTTGTCCATCCATTCCATGAATCCTTCGGCCTCATCTAAGAGCGCATCGAGGCCATTTTGAAGCGATTCATATTTTCCTTTGTATTGCTCAAAAATAGTCATCAATTGTTTCCTTTTAAAAAAAAATCGTTCATCCTCGAATGCGCCGCCAGCGGAATGGCGCCTCAAGGTGGGTCTCGGGCTCTGTCGCACTCTCAAGAACGGAAAGAATCGCTCTCATCACTATAAGCTGGGCATCTGTGGCACCGGCCTCGCCGATGGGCCGCCCCATCGGAAACCGAAGGTAGACCGAACGTGATGAGCCGGTGTGGTAGGTAATCTCGGGTCGAAGTGTGACCGACACGCAGGGGATTCCCGCCTTCTCAATTCTTCCTTGCATCAGACCGACGGTCTGATGGCACATCGTTCAGCCGGGGGTGAGGAGAACGGCATCGACTTCCGCATCAATGAGTTTTTGCGCCACCTCGGGGCCGGTTTTCTCCAGTACATTTTCAATGGCTGGAACGAAACCCATCATGCCGATGTGGAGGGAGGAGGCGCCGCCGATGTAGCCCTCGTTTGCGAGATCCCGAAGACGCGCTAGCGGGAACATGCAGTTGGGATCTTTTTCGGCCTCCGAGGTGTCGTAGTGGCTATGACTGAAGCGAAAATCCGCATCGGGGGTGTCGCCCGGAATTTCTCTGTAGCTCCAATCGCCATCGTGTGAAAGTAGATCGTAGGGCGGCTGGTTAGCCAGATGGACCCCGCCGGTTGAGACCAGGGCGACTCGGCATTCAGAGAGCGGCTTGCCGAGCGGCGTAAAAGATTTTTCAGGGTTCGTAACAAAATGCCCGTTTTTGTGATTTTTCGCTATCCCATCGGGGCCGGTCCATTTCTCGAACCGCTCGCGGTTTTTCTCATCGATTACAAAAGGCTTGAATTTCAAGTCAGTCATATGTCATGTCCACTAGTTTGAAAACGAGGAGGCATCGATTCGGCAGCGCACCGATTGATTCTCCACCGGGGAGGAGCGTTCATTCTTGTAGTCTGCTACCCAAAAAGCAAGGCCATTGAGTGATTGTTAATTGTTGCTTCAAATTAAAGGGGCAATAATTAAAGGAACATTTGAAATATAGAGTCGATGACAATATTAAAGAGCGTTTACTCAGATTTTTCCTCCGCTGCTTTTTCGAATGCTCTTTGGGCGGCATGCAGGGCGTGATTCGTCTTGGGAAGGCCGATATACGGGGTGCACTGTACGATGACCTCGATAATCTCCCCTTCGGTGAGGCCCAGGTTGAGGGCCGAGCGCACATGCCACTCGAGTTCATCGGGCAGATCTTGGGCCGCCATTGTAGAGATGACGACGATCTCTTTTGTTTTTAAATCGAGTAGCGGCTGGCTCCAGATCATACCAAAACACCACTCGAAAATACCTTGGGTGTGGACATCTGAAATTTTATAAAACGCCTCGGTGGCTTGCCCTCCCTTGCCGTATATTCCCATTTTCTCGCGAACTGCTTTCGCTTTTTCGAGGCGGTCTTCCACTTTCGGTTTTTCCAGCATGGCCCAAATCATTTCATCGCTCATTGGTAGAACTCCTATGTGAAGTGTGTGTGAGGTGACTACGATTTTTTCTTGAAGGGGGTAATCGTAGCACTATTGCTCGCGGGTGAGGAGGTATTTGACGGACGGCTTGCAATGGGGTGGACATAGGATTTTCAGGGCCCGAGTTCAATGGATATTTGCCGGGGACATTGACACTGTTACACGATGCCCCTAGGTTTGATGTGTCCAAATATAAACGATGTATTGTTTCGCGAAATTTATCGTCCCGGTACGAGGGTGGCTCAAAATAGTCACCCAATAGCGGGTTATTGTAATGAATGAAAAATTGGACCGCGCGATTCAACACATCGAAAGGGAGTAGAAGAGATGAAAAGATTTTTGATGTTTGCTCTGGTAGCACTGATTTCAGTTTCCGTCGCGACAGGTGGTGCGGCCGAGGCAGCGAAGAAAGAACTTGTTATCGGAATGCCTGGAGATCCGACCACGTTCGATCCCCATATCCGGCTCGGCCTCCCGATGCTCCAGTCGTGGCCGCTGGTTTTCGATAATGTTCTCTCGCGCGATTCGAACGGGAAAATAGGACCTGGTCTTGCGGAGTCGTGGAAGTTCCTGAGCCCCAAGGTTCTCGAACTTAAAATCCGAAAGAATGCCAAGTTCCACAACGGTGAGGCTCTGGATGCGAATGCCGTGAAGTACAGCCTGGACCGCATCTTCGATCCTAAGATTAAAAGCCGGATCAAGAATTTTTACCGGAGTTTGAAAAAAGTGGAGGTAGTGGATTCATATACGTTGCGCATTCACACCAAAACGCCGGACCGTTTTCTGCTCTCGCCGCTTGCCGATTTCAGTGCGGTGGTTCCGCCAAAATACTACGGCAGCAAGAAGCTCAAGTATCTCGCCCGCAACCCTGTAGGCAGTGGTCCCTACCGCCTCACGAAATGGCGCAAGGGCTCCGAGATGGTTTTTGAGGCCGCTCCGGGATACTGGGATCCCGCTCGCCAGCGGGTGAAGAAAGTTGTGATAAAGGTGATTCCCGAGTCGACGACCCGTGTTTCCGCGCTTCTCGCCGACTCGGTCGATATGATCAAGGACATCCCGCCGCAGATGGTGCCCATGGCGAAGTCGAAGTCCGATGTCGATGTGGTTGCAGGCCCGGGCCCCAAGGCATGCTCGATTATCATGGTTCTCAAGGAGGGCTCGCCCTGGACGGATGTTCGGGTCAGACAGGCGGTGAACTACGGCATCAACAAAAGAAGCATCGTCAAGAACGTTCTTCAAGGGAACGCCACTGTTGCACTGGGAACTGTCGTCGGCCCGAAAAGTGTCGGCCACAATTCCGCAGTCGGCCCCTATACATATAATCCGGCTAAGGCACGCAAACTTCTTAAAGAGGCAGGCTATGAGAAGGGCTTCACGGTTCCCCTGATGGTGCCCATTGGTCGGTATCTCAAGGGGGTGCAGGGCGCCGAGGCCATCGCCGGTCAGCTCAAAAAGCTCAACATCACCGTCCAGGTGAAGCCGCTTGAATATGGCGCCTGGCGGAGAAATAGCCGCTCGAAGTGGAAGAAGGGTTATCCCGCCTACTGGAACTATGCCTGCCGGAACGACATCGCGCTTCATGCGGCATGGATGTACTCGGGTCTTCTTTATAGTAAATCGACTCACGGCGGCGTCCGGAGCGAGAAACTTGATAAGATGATCGTGGGCGCGCGTGCCGAAGCGGACCCGGCCGTACAGGTTAAAAAATATCAGGACCTTGGCCGTTATGTTAAAGAGCAGGCTCTGCTGATCTTTCTCTACCATCTCGACGAGGTTGCAGGAAAGAAAAAATACGTCGACTGGAAGAGAAGGGCGGATGGTCTTGTAATCGCAACTGATGCAGGTTGGAAGTAATAATACGAATTATCTCTTGCTCCTGGTGGAGGTTTGCTCTGCCAGGAGCAGGAGAAGTTGTAGGATTTATTAATCACGGTCAGGTGTTCTTGAGTACGGATTTTAACAAATATTCCTTAAGACGGATGGGGTAAAGCCATGAGCAAGAAGATTGCTGTTATGGGTGCGGGCGCAATTGGAAGCAGCGTGAGTGCGGATTTGACCGATGCGGGTTTGGACGTCACCGTCTTCGACCAATGGCCGGCACAGGTTGAGGCGATGAAGGCGACGGGGTTGCACATCGTGATGCCTGACCTTGATCTGAAGACCCCGATGCGGGCTTATCATCTTTGCGAGCTGGCCTCGCTCAAACAAGAGTTCGATATTGTCTTCGTTGCCGTCAAATCATACGACAGTCGTTGGATGGGCGAGCTTATTGCGCCCTATCTCAAGAGCGATGGCGTGCTGGTCGGCCTGCAGAACAGTATGAATGATGATACGTACGTTTCTGTCGTTGGGCGTGAGCGCACGGTGGGTTGTGTGATAGAGCTCTCCGCGCAGATATTCACCCCTGGCGAGGTCCAGCGAAACACAACCAGAACAGGCACCTGGTTTGGCCTTGGCGAACTCGATGGCAAGGTCACGCCGCGCGTGAAGGAGCTTCAAGAGATTCTTAGCAACGTGGCGACAGTTGATCTGACTGAAAACATCTATGGCGCAAGGTGGACGAAACTTACGGTTAATTCGATGGCGATGGGGCCCTTCGGTGTTCTCGGCATCAAGAAAACGGATGTCGATGATTTTGAAGGAATGTTTGAATTGCAGGTGAAACTTGGCAAGGAGGCCTTTGCGGTGGCCTCGGCGGTCGGCTACCAGATCGAGCCCGTATTCGGCTTGCAGGAGGATGATTTTGCCGGCTCAGATGAGCAGGTTCTCGTGACGGCCTTAAGAACACTACAGCGTCACACTGGCACCAAGTCTCAGTCTGCCTCTTTGCAGGATAGTAAGAAGGGTCGCAAAAACGAGCTTGAGTTCATTAATGGCATGGTGTCTCTGAGGGGCAAGGAGGTTGGCGTGCCCACACCATGCAATGACGCTGTGACCGAGATTGCCCGGCGAATCAACAAGGGGGAGCTCAAGATGGAGCGCTCGAACTACGATCTGCTCTTAAAGCTGGCATCAGAAGGGTAGGAACCTACAACTCGCAGCGGTGTGGGTGCCTTTATGTTTGTGATGCGCGCTGGGTTGAATACTCAAAATCTTGTGGGCCCTTAAAGTCTCGGGTCGGATCTGTCCCTTTTCTAAACATAGCCTCGAATATCGAATAAGAATTTTTCAAGGGCCCCGCTACACCATCAGGCGACCACCATTCACCGTTATCGTTTGGCCCATGAGGTAGCCTGCCTCAGGCGAGGCGAGGAACAAAATCCAACCTACGATGTCATCTACCTCGGCTATCCGGCCAATGATGGTGCTCTTGCCGATTTGACCACGTTGCTCGTCGCTCCGGGCGGCAATGACGCGGGCTGTGGCTGTCGTGCCGGGCGCTAAAGCGTTTACGGCAACACCCGAGGGGCCCAGATCGGCTGCGAGCAGGCGGGTGAGCTGATGAACGCCCGCCTTGGCAACTCCATATGGAGGCGATGAGTTGGACTTCGAGGCTGTGAGGCCACCCATCGAGCCCATGTTGATAATGCGACCGCTCTTCTGGGTGAGGAAGGTGGGGGTGGCTGCCTTAGAGCAAAGAAAAACACTTTTGAGATTCAAGTTGATGATGTGGTCCCATTCTTCCTCCGGTGTTTCGGCCACCGATTGTTGTTTGGTCCATCCGCCAGCACTGTTTACTAAAATATCGATGCGGCCAGTGGCGGTCAGGACATGTGAAAAAGTTTTCTCCACCGAGGATGAGTTAGTTACATTGCAGGCAACGAATTCGGCCTTGCCGCCATTTGTGCGTATTTTTTCCGCAGCGGCAGCGCCCCCTTCTTCATTAATGTCAACAAGAAAGACATGAGCCCCGGCCTCTGCAAATCGCTCTGCGGCGGTCTGGGCGATTCCCGTTGCGCTTCCTGTGACGATTGCCGTCTGACCTGAAAAATCAAATTGGGTCTTTCCCATTGTGCACTCTCCTTTGGGTGAAACGTCCCGCCAACTTTATTCAGCAGATCTTGATGCCCCGTTTGCAATCAGAGCAACCAGTTATTGCTGAAATATATTTTGCCTATCAGGGCAAGCGGAGGCTGTAAGAAATATAAAAAAATTAATCCCCAGTTTGAAATATTTTATGCATGGCTCGTATTTTCATTCAATATTTTATTTTTTTGGCGTAATATTTTTTTGGTTCATGTTACTTCGGCTGAAGAAATTCAATCATGACATTTTCGGGGCCTCGAACGAAGGCAACAATATTCCCGGAGGTCCCGAGGTGAGCCGGCTCAAGCATTTCGCCACCAGCATCGACCCAAAGTTGGAGTGCCCCCTCAATGTCGTCCACTATCAAACCGAAGTGATGAATGCCTAATGCTGGAAAGTCGTTGTCTTCTGGAGTAGTTTCATTAGGTCTCAATCCGCGCACGGCAAGGCTTACTTCCCCCACTTTCATCGTTATGCTGATGGAGCCTTTGCCTTCTGTTTGGCCCGTTATCTCTCCGCCAAGCGCTTTGACGTACCATTGCGCGGTTGTCTCTGGATTTTCACTGACAAGATGTGCGTGATGATAGCCCTTAACAACCATGTTAGTCCCCTTTAATCACTTATTTGTCTTTGTATAATTTGGGATATCTAATGAGTAATTCTAGCCCAGATCGAAAACTTTCCATACCTTGATGGCGCAATCGAGCCGATAACCAACAATTTCATATTGAACCACTGTCGTCTGATTTCTAAGAGTTTGACAGATATACGAAAAACTCCTAATTTTAATTAACTTTAAAATTGTTGAAATATAATTGCTTGCTAGGTTCTGGGCTCGTTCTGTTTTGAGGGCAGGTCCTGAGCAATTTGCTGACTTTTGATGTGCGATGTGTATGGATGTCATTGAAAGAAGGATGGGCACGACGATTAGAAGCTGAGGCAGTGATTGATGTTTTCGTCATAAAGGAGGTAAAAAAGATGAAAAAGTACAGCATCTTCGCGCTACTTTTTACCCTTATGCTTATGCCTGTTGTTGCGTTGGCTGCGCCAAAGGGGGATCTTAAAATCGCCCTGCCTGCGGACCCGACGACAATGGACCCGCACACCCGTACCGGAGCTCCCATGTCGAACACATGGCCGCTGGTGTTCGACACACTGCTCTACCGCAATGCCGCCGGCGAGTTCGAGCCCAACCTGGCGACCTCTTATAAATGGGTGAAGCCGACGGTACTGGAACTCAAGATTCGCAAAGGGGTTAAATTTCATAACGGCGAGGTATTAGATGCACATGCCGTGAAGTACAGCTTGGAGCGCATGTTCAAGCCCGAGTTGAAGAGCCGGGTCAAAAACTTTTGGAAAAGCGTTAAAACAATTGAAGCGGTGGACGACTATACGGTGCGGATCAACACAAAGCATCCGGACTCATTTTTGTTCTCGCCGATGAGTGGTTATGGGCACATCGTTCCACCCAAGTACTATGAAAGTCACGATTTGAAATTTCTGGCCCGCAACCCCGTCGGCAGCGGACCTTATAGACTCACCAAGTGGCGTAAGGGCTCGGAGATGATTTTCGAGGCTTTTCCGGGCTACTGGAATCCCTCCAAGCAGAAATTCAAGAGAGGCCTCGTCAGCATCGTTCCAGAGCCGACCACCCGCGTTTCGGCGCTTCTGGCAGGGACGGTAGATATCGTCAAGGATGTTCCGCCGCAAATGGCTGCGATGGTGAACGCGAATCCTAAGCTTGAGACCGCCGTGGGACACGGCCCGAAAGCTTGCTTTATTATCATGGTTCTCAAGGGTGATGTTCCCTGGACTAATGTGAAGGTTCGCCAGGCAGTCAATTATGCTATTGACAAAAAAAGCATCGTCAAAAATGTTCTTCAAGGTTATGGCAGTGTTGCGGCGGGCACCATCGTTGGGCCGTCAAGCTTTGGCCACAACCCCAAGGTTAAGGCTTACTCCTACAATCTGGCGAAGGCCAAGAAGCTAATGGCCGAGGCAGGCTACGCCAAAGGATTCAGTGTACCCCTGATGGTTCCCATTGGGCGCTATCTGAAGGGCGTGCAGGGTGCCGAGGCCGTAGCCGGTTATCTCAAGAAGATTGGTGTCAAGGTGAAAGTGACGCCACTTGAGTACGGCGCCTGGAGGCGTAACAGCCGCTCGAAGTGGAAGAAGGGCTACCCCCCGTACTGGAACTATGCTTGCCGGAATGACAGCGCTCTTCACTCGGCGTGGATGTTCGGCGGCGCGCTGTACGGTAAATCCACCCATGGTGGTATTCGCGACAAGAAGCTGGACGCGGCAATCGACGGCGCCCGCGCCACGGAGAACTTACAAGAGCAAATCAAGAAGTATCAGGATATTAACCGCCAGGTCCACAGTCGGGCGATTTTAGGTTTCCTGTACCATCTGGATGAGGTCATCGCCAAAAAGAAGACGCTCAATTACAAAGTGCGGACAGATGGCTATCTCATTTTCTCGGAAGCCAGTTGGAAGTAGCTTAATTCTATGAGTTCACCCTTCCTCTCCCACCGGCTATCAAAATGCCAGTGGGAGGGGAAGGTTGTTTTTTGACTCGATATCTAGCCGTTGAAATTCGGGCAGAGATTGAGAAATGCGGAGAAGAGTTTCTGAAAAGACTCTTTTTCCGACGAGGCGTTGAATGGCAGGTCTTATCTTCCGGCGGTTTATCCAGTCCATCGTTCTGATTAAGTGTGTTTTGATTTTCGTATTCCTGCTTGTGCATCTCTCTGGCGACCCAGTCCGCATTATGATGCCCGATGATTCCACCGAGGAGGACATCGCACGGGTTCGCCATGAGATGGGCCTGGATAAGCCGCTATATACCCAATACGTTATATTTTTCAAGGGTGTTGTGCTGCGGGGTGACTTTGGCGAGTCGTTCGAGCACGGTGAATCGGCTTTGAAGGTCGTACTTGAGCATTTGCCTGCAACGGTGGAGCTTGCCACAACAGCGTTTTTGATATCAATTTTTATTGGCCTGCCATTGGGTTGTCTGGCCGCATTGAGAGAGGGAACCGTCTACGACAAGAGCCTCATGATCGCGGCGGTTCTGGGGCAAGCTGTGCCCGATTTTTGGTTCGGCTTGATGATGATCCTTTTCTTTTCCGTGAAACTGAACTGGTTCCCTCCGTTTGGGTACGGGAATTTAGATCATCTCGTCATGCCGGCCATAACGGCCTCGTTATTTCACTTGGCCCGTCTGGCACGCCTGATGCGCTCTGAGATGATCGAAGTGCTGCGTCAGGATTACGTCCTGACCGCCCGCTCGAAGGGGCTCACTGAAAATGTCGTTTTATTCAAGCATGCGCTGAAGAATTCAGCCATTCCCATTGTCACTGTGTTGGGTATCGATTTGGCGCTTACGCTGGGCGGCACCGTTATTACCGAGACGGTATTCGCGTGGCCGGGTGTGGGTCGTCTAACCGTGGCCGCAATTCACCATCGCGATTACCCAATTGTCCAGGCGACAGTGTTCCTTCTGGCATCCATATTTGTCATTATCAATATGTTGGTGGATATCCTCTACACCTACCTCGATCCCCGGATACAGCACCGATGAAAGATGACCAGGCCCAAGCGGCCCCCTTTAATGATTCTCTAGATGATATTCCCGAGCCCCATTGGAGTGTGAGGATGCTGCGGTCCCTTGGGCAGAATAAATCAGCCCAGTTGGGGGTGCTTATTCTGTCTTTGGTTGTTTTTGCGTCCCTGTTTGCACCGTATATCTCTCCTATGGATCCTGACGATCAATCTCTGACCCGGGTGATGAGGCCGCCTTTCTGGCAGGGAGAAGGACATATTTTTATTCTGGGCACCGACCACCTGGGACGAGACCTTTTGAGCCGGCTCATTTACGGCGCAAGGATTTCGCTCATCGTGGGACTAACCGCGACTGTAATGGCGGGGAGTATCGGTTTAATGCTCGGGCTCCTCGCGGGTTATTACGGTGGAAAAATTGATTACTTGATCATGCGGCTGGTGGATTTTGTCTTGTCGTTTCCGTTCATCCTGCTAGCTCTTGCGGCCATCGGCATCCTTGGCCCTAGTCTTATGCTTATCGTCATCCTCATTTCTTTGCGCCAGTGGACCATCTATGCGCGAATTGTGCGCGGAAACGTTCTTTCCCTGAGGGAGCAGGAGTACATAATTGCATCGCGCTCCATAGGGGGGAGTAATCTGCGCATTATCACACGACACATTCTTCCCAACGTCGTTGCACCCGTTATCATTATCGGCTCCCTCTACCTTGGAAGATTAATTGTTATTGAAGCTGGCTTGAGTTTCCTTGGGCTGGGGGTGCCGCCTCCAACCCCGACCTGGGGCGGTCTTTTGGCCGAGGGGCGCTCCTACCTCTACGTTTCGTGGTGGATTGTCACCTTCCCTGGGCTCGCCATCTCGTTCACGGTCTTGGGGTCTAATCTGGTTGGCGATTGGTTGCGCGATGTTCTGGATCCACGTCTAAGAACCAGATGACATCTCATTGCTGTAAGAGCTAGCTACTGCCCTATGGGATGGGCCGGAAATTACCCATAGACCATTTTCTCAATTAAAGGGGCGCTATTATGAGCGATGAACTTGAAGATCGTATAGACAAAGCGTTGGAAATTCGGAAAAAACTTGGAATCTACGGAGACGATGGCCATGGCGGGCTGGGTGAGCTAGCCAAACTCTCTCCCGTTCACGCACAGTCCATTCTTGAGTATTGCTATGGCACCGGTTGGAACCAGCCTCTAATCGACTCCAAGACACGCGAGTTGCTCGTCATCGCCTGCGCCGCGGCGCAGGATCTTTCTGGTGAGGTTGGCATGCACACCCAGGGCGCTTTGAATCAGGGCTGGACGCGCGAGGAAATTATTGAGGCGATCGTCGGGCTCTGTCCCTACATGGGATTTCCCAAGACGAATCACGCACTCAGGGCGGCCCAGAAGGTATTCGAGAAGGCAGACTAAGATAGGCGGCACTCAAGCATCGATGATGAAAAGATGATGCACCTGTTGGCAAGGGCGGCTTTCTTTCTGAGCGGGATTTATCCGAAAAGGTTTGCATATGCCAAATATAACGGTGAATGGGGTAAAGCTTCACTATCTAGATAAGGGCGAGGGGCCCGCTATGGTCCTCGTGCATGGTTTTCAAAGCTCAGGGTTTGCGTTTGCGCCCGTCGTTGATCGACTCTCAGAGCGCTTCCGGGTACTTGTCCTTGATTTAAGAGGGCACGGGGATTCGGAAAAACCGCTCGGCCTCTACACCATTCAAACGTTCAAGGAAGATGTGCTTGCCTTTATCGATGCCCTCGGGCTCGACCAGGTGGATTACATGGGGCAGAGCATGGGCGGGCGAACGGGCACGATGTTCGCAATCGACCATGGTGATCGCCTAAGGCGGCTGCTCTTGGTCTCCTCCTCGGCGTCCGCGCCCTCGGGCGCTTATCGGGCGCATTTCGAGGGTCTGCTCAAGATTGCCAAGAGCGATGGGCTGGCCTCTATTTTTGATAGCGATAACTATCAAAGCCGGGTTCCAAAGCAGTTGCGCGAGGGTGCGCTGGCAATTGAGTTCCGCGAGAGGTTTTTGAAAAATACGCCCGAGACGTATGCCTCAACAGGGAATGCTCTGTTCACCATGCCCGATCTCATCCCCCGTTTGAATGAGATCAAAGTGCCTACCTGGGTATGTCATGGCGGCGATGATGAAGGGCCGCTCGCCTTTAGCGATGTTTATAATGAAGGGCTCCCGAACGCTAGAAGGGTCATTATTCCTGGCTCGGGCCATCACCCGGTATGGGACAATACCGATCTATTCATGTCGGAACTCGATAAATTTCTAGCTGAATTCCCAATTTCCTAGCGCCCTTTTTTCGGTGTTAAGAGGCCAAAGGACCAGCCGATAAGGAATAAAGGCCCCCTTTTACTCGGCATTTAGCGGGGGAGGGGGCGTGGCTTGTAGAAATAGTTGCAATTTCGAGATGAATTTGTCTAGAATTCGGATTCGTAGAGTTTTGAGAAGCTTTTTTGATTAGATTTTGAAAAGGATAATGCCCGGTCCCATGATGCCCTGTATCGCAATCATCCACGCCACACGCAACGCGGTCACCGCCATCGAGGATACCTTCGAGAAGCTGTGGCCCGAGGCCGAAATTATCAGCCTGCTCGATGAATACCTGAGCAAGGAGCTGGCCAAAGTAGGCAGCCTCAACGATGCCATCTCGAATCGCATCGCCCGCCTTGCGCAGTTCGGGCTGGCCGGTGGGGCGGACGCGATTCTTTATTCCTGCTCGGCGTTCGGCAAGGCGATTGAGGAGGCTCGTGCCTCCCTGGACGTTCCCGTCCTCAAGCCGAACGAGGCAATGCTCACAGAGGCGCTGGCGGCGGGCTCGCACATTCGGGTCGTGGCGACCTATATGCCCACGATTGCTTCCATCACAGGCGAGCTCAAGGAAATGAGCCAGGAGAGCGGGCAGAAAATTGAGATCGACCCGTGTTTTGTACCGGGGGCCTTTGGGGCCCTTGAATCGGGTGATGGTGAGCGGCACGATGAACTGATTGCCGAGGCGATGGGCAACCGCTTGCCGTGCGATGTCGTGCTTTTGTCCCAGTTCTCGATGGCGCGCGCGCTTCCCCTTGTCAAAAAAAATACCAACACGATTGTTCTGTCCAGCCCGGACAGCGCCGTGTTAAATCTCCAGGACCAACTGCAATTCGTAAGAGAATCCATCTAACAAAGGCTCTTTAGATTGGTTCATAATTTCTTGTCAGCCATTCCCGCCCACGATTAAACTTTATTCAGTTATTTGGGCGCTCCGATTGTTTCGGGATTAGTTCGGAGAAAACCACTAACAAAATTACCAAAAAAAAACGGCGACCCCTCAAAGGGCCGCCATTTTTCGTTCATTTTTCTCTTGATTACGGCTGTGGCACGACCCGAATGTAGGGAAGTGGTGTTTTCCAGCCATTAGGGTATTTCGCTTTGGCATCCTCATCCGACACTGCCGGCAGGATGATCACGTCATCGCCCTGATTCCAGTTCACCGGGGTTGCTACTTGCTCTTTTGCCGTTAGCTGGCAGGAATCGAGCAGCCGTAGAACTTCATCGAAATTCCGGCCAGTGCTCATCGGATAGGTGAGCGTTGCCTTGATTTTCTTGTCCGGGCCAATGAGGAACACCGAGCGGGCCGTCGCGTTGGTGCCGGCCGTTCGCCCCTCGGAAGTGTCGCCCGCATCGGCAGGCAGCATGTCGAAAGCCTTGACCACCTTGAGCCCCGGATCGCCGATGAGGGGATAATTCACGGCATGGCCCTGCGAGCTTTCGATGTCCTTGGACCATTTTTCATGGTCGGCCACGCCATCGACGCTGATGCCGATTGCCTTGCAGTTTCGCTTGTCAAATTCTGGTTTGAGCCCGGCCATGTACCCAAGCTCGGTGGTGCAAACAGGTGTGAAATCCTTGGGATGCGAAAACAGAATTGCCCAACCGTCTCCGATCCACTCGTGGAAATTGATCGCCCCCTGGGTCGTGTCCGCAGAAAAATTCGGCGCCTCATCGTTGATTCTTAAAGTCATGTCTGCTCCTCCATCAAAAGGTCTCCTGGCCAAATACGACATGTATATGGCCCTTCAAGTACTTGCGAGAATTGGAGATTCTACGGTAGGGAGCGATTTTAAACAACAAAATTCTGCGTGGCCGCGTCCTGCGTGGACTCCCCGGCCTGCTTCATATAGCGAGTTCCGGAGAGCTAAGTAAGGGTGGCCCCGGTGGGATATGGGCCATGAGCTTGCGCTCCATGCATAGGAGACCTATGCATGACAAATTCCTGTTTTAATTACCCCGCCGCCCCGGCAAGCGTCTAACCCCGCCCGGGCGCGGATGAAGGTTTCTTGGGTGAGATCTTCCGCTTCCCCAGCGTCCCCTATCATTCGTGTGATATAGGCCCGAATGCGCCCCTCGTTTTTCTCGAATATTTTGTCAAAAGTACTGGAGCCATGATGCATAACACTGTCCTATACAATTATTCGAGTAAATCCCAAATCCCGTGTGGGTGGCGAATCGTTCAACAACGCCGAATTCTGCAACAATGCCCTTATCGAGTCCAAAGCATACCCATACCCATTCCCATCGATGGCGACATCATCGGTGAGGGGTCTTTCTTGTCTTTGACCATAAAGTTGAATTTACTGGTGGCAACAGCGCTTGCCACAGAATATGAAGTGATAGCTGGCACGACATAGGCAGACTTTGCCAGAATCTTCCAAATAAATTCGCGACGCGTTTGTTGGGGTTCGATAAATTCAGGCCGTTCGGGTTGCTCTTTCAATGTCGATACTTTCTTGTTCTAGTTTTTTAGCACATGGTAGCAGCGCATAACTAATATTCAGTTAAATATATAGTTCTGGGCGGCAAGAGATGCAATGCATTTATCTTTGTAATTTAAAAGCTACATTAGTTTTCTGGTGATTTATTCACCGACCGATATCTACTCACGGACACAACTAAAATACGGGCGACGGCCTAAACTGTAACCTCTTGCCCTTTTTGGTAGCGGGTGCCCGATTCAAGACTTATTTAATGCCAGTTTACCCCGCCGCCCCGGCAAGCTCGGGGGCCGGAGGCGGATTCCACCATTTATTGAGATTCTAATCCCCGGCGATGACGCCTGCCGCCTTGTAGCCGGGCGCGCCGTTAAGGCCGCAGATTTCTTTCGCCGGGAAACGATTAAAACCCACCGCCGCTCGGCGGGGGTCCGACGATTATATTCTCGCCCTCGGCGCAGATGGCGATCACCGTCACGGGCACTGCCCTGCATCCGGGGGCGCCGCACGTAAACCCTCGTGTATCGAACTGAACCATCCATCCTTCGGTATTTAATGGGGAAGAGGAAATCACGCCACCAATAGCGTTTCGGTATCCGCCTCCGGTCACGACCTTGCCCGCCGGGCAATAGGCCGTGACGAAGGACGCGGTAGACGGATCAAGCAACACCGTCTCGAATACGTACACCTCTTCCACACCGCCCACCCCGTCGCCCCCGGCGGAACCCGGAGGGCCGGCTGGGCCATCAGCGCCATCCGCACCGCCTGGACCGGCAGGCCCCTGCGGTCCGGGGGTGAGTTCTATATTGGCAAGCTGCGTCTGGAGCGAGGCAACGAGCGCCTCAAGCGCGGCCATGCGGTGGGCGAGGCCCTTGCTCTTGTCTTTTCCCTTGTCCTTGTCGTGTTTTTCGTTATCGTCCTTGCCCTTTTTCTTTGCCGCATCGGCGGCACCCGGCGCGAGAAGCGCCAGGGCGAATAGCAGGATTGCCGAGAAGACGAAGATCCGTTTGTGCATTGCAATTTCTCCCCTCAAAGGAAAACAGAATGAAACGATAATATCGCGTTGGGATTTGTGAATTTGTTTGTGCGCCTCCCCGAGCCGAAGACGTGAGACAAATAGCAAATTTTATCTTTGACAATAAAATGTATAACTTAGCTAAATATAGGCCATGAAAAGATAAAAAGACAGATCAATCTTAAAATTATGGAAGTATGTAAATATAGTTGTATCTTATTGAATTTATTAAGATATATTCGGATTAGGGCGCCCCCGCCGCGTATCGGAGCCCCGGAGCCGGGACAGTTAAATTACCCCGCCGCCTCGGCAAGCTCGGGAGCTGGAAGCGGGTTCCACCATTTCTCGAGCGCCAGATCCTCGGCGATGACGCCTGCCGCGTTGTAGCCGGGTGCACCGTTCAAGCCGCCGCCCTGGCAGCTTGAGCCGCAGAGGTAAAAACCCTCAACAGGCGTGCGCATTCCCGAGAGAAGAGGGTGCGGGCGGTTCACGCCGAGTTGCTCTTTTTTGTAGGCTCCCATCCGCACGGCGCCATCGACCATGTTGGCGTTGCCTCGCGTGATGTCGAGCGGGGTGTAGAGCTTGGCGCCGCGCACGACGTCTTCGGTCATGTTGGGGGCGAACTCGCGCCAGACGCCGACAAGATCATCGGCGAGCGCGTCTTTGATGTCGTCCCACTTCTCGGGCCCCTGGCCCTCAATGTTGTAGGGGGCGCCAGGCCACCAGAAGGCGACGTGTCCGCCCTCGGGCGCATAGCTCGGATCAAACTGGCTGTTGCAAGAGCCGTTGCCCATGGGTTGGCTGGGAAGTTTTCCGGCGCGGCGCTCATTGGCATTGTTGATGACATCGGCATCCGAGTCGGCGCCAAAAATGATGTTGAAGCACTTGCCCACGTCGGGGTCGAATTTTTCGGCGGCGTATACAGGGCGCTCCGAGAGGGCGACGTGGAGCGTCATCAGGGAATGGAAGCCCCAGTCCCAGTTTTTCATTTTCTCGTTCACCTCGTCCGGGAAGGCGTCCTCGCCCGCGAGGCGAACCGAGGCGGGCGCGTTCAGGCCGCTGGCCACGAATTTCGATGCACCGAAGCGAGTGCCGTCATCGAGGACGACACCTGTGGCGCGGTTGCCGTCTCTGATGACTTCGCGGACCTGGCTGTTTCGGTGTACTTCACTGCCCAGCGATAGGATTAGTTTTTCAAGGGCGCGGGGTAGCTCTAAGGCCCCGCCGCAGGGGAGGCCCAATGTCGTTTGAGTTGAGAAGAGGCTCGGCAGGAACATGCCGGTGCCCGGCATATCCTCGACCGTGATGGCGTGGGCGAAGAGTTTGAACAGGGTGCGGAGCTTTTCGTGCTCAAAATGGGCGTCGATGGCGCTGGAGATGGTCATTGGCGCAAAGGCAAGGAGGTCGCGGCCTTTTTCGCCCTTAACGCGCTCGGCAATCTCCTCGGGCGGCAGCGGGGTATGGAATAAAAATCGACGCAAGAGGGGCGCGAGCTCGACGGCGTAGCGCTGGTGAAGTTCCCTGAATGTTTTGGCGTCTTTTTCCGAGAATTTGGCGATGGACTTTGCGCTTTTTTCGGCGTCGCGGTGGAGAACGATGGCCGTGCCGTCGCGGAACAGGTTGGCGTGCTGCACCTCGGGGGTGATCCAACTGAAGCCGTGGCTGGTGAGGTCGAGATCGTGGACGATGGGGAAATCGTCGAGCCCGATGAAAAAATTTGCGTGCATGTTCGAGCGGTAGCCCGGCAGCACAAAATCGCGGGTCGAGGCGCCTCCGCCGATCTCATTCTCGCTCTCGAAGACGGCGACCCTCTGCCCGCTTCGCGCCATATATGCGGCGCATACCAGGGCGTTGTGTCCACCTCCAATGAATATCCCGTCATAATTTTCCATAGCGGCTCCCCTTCGAGATGTGTTGGTTTTCTAATTTTTACGAGTGGTGCTCTAAATTATCTGGTCGCTGGAGTCTTGGTGTCGCTTGAAAAAAAACGGGCAGACTCCGCGCCAGCAGTACCGCATGTTGTCGTCTGGGCACCAGCAAAAGTGTTCTTTGAGATAGGGGCTGCGCCCTTGTTATCTGTTGCCTGAAATTTTCGTCGAGATGCTCTTGGATAGCAAGTATCTAAAATCTGAATTGGGCACTGAAAAGTGTCTTCATTTAAGAATGCCTCTTGGAGGTGATCGAGATATTCGCCTTTGGTGCGGACTTCAACCGTAATTATTTCGACACCCGTCATAATGGCGATAACTGGCTGGTAGGGTGAGAATTTTCATGAAATTTTCCAGCTTTGGGGCAATATTGCCGATTTTTTACCCGTTGCGCCTTGACGCCGGGCGGCGATGATCATTTCATATAATTCAAAGGGGAAAATTTATGAAACAGCTAAGTGCGCATCTTTATGCGGAAACAGGATACGACTGGGCCAATGTTGGAGCAGCCGTTACGGAAAAAGGCGTGGTGCTTCTCGATAGTCCTGTTAGGCCCACGGACTCGAAACATTGGCAGGGGGAAGTTGGAACTCTGAGCTCATTGGGGATTCAATATCTCATCGCAACGGATTATCATGGTGACCACACGACGGGCGCCGCGTTCGTCAAGGATGTCCACTTCATTGCCCCGGAATATGTTTATGGCGAAATTTCGAAGGGCGACAACGCCTTTTCCAAGGAAATTTTTACGGAAACGCTTCGGGATTTGGGGCATGTTGAGGAGGCAGACGAGATTGTAGATGCCCCTGTTCCTCTGCCCCAAATTTGCTTTGAGGACACTCTCAAGATACATCTCTCGCCGCTAACGTTTGAGATTTACCGCAAGGGTGGGCACTCGCCCGCGTGCACATCGGTTTTCGTGCCCGAGGAGGGTGTTCTATTTTCGGGCGATGTCGTGATTAATGGTCCCTCGGCGGGAATGCGCGATGCTAACCTGGGTGAGTGGATCGAGGCGTTGTCATGGGTTGAGGGTCTAAATCTTGAAACGATAGTTCCTGGACATGGAGAAATTTGCGGCAAGGAGGTGGCCCGAAGTCTGAGAGATCGCCTGGAGGATATTTTCGGGAATATGAAGCGCCTGGTGGGCGAGGGCAAGGATGAAGATGAGGCTGTGGCAGACCCATATTTTTTGAAATATTTTTTCGCAGACGAAACGCGAGGCGAGTATTGGGTACAGCAGAGAAAGGAAACATTTAGAGAGGGACTTGAGAGAGCGTACCGAGAGGCGAAAGCGACGCAGGGTGCTTGACTGGCGCATGAGAGATATCAGACTGAGGCAAATTTGATTTTTACGGCGGGCGTAGATTTGCTCGGCCAACTTTGGGAATTTTTGAATTCGAGGGGGGATTTTATTAATGCACATCAGCGATGAAAACAGAGCTTTACAGCAGATGGCGCGGGATTTTTCCGAAAAGGAAATTAGGCCCATCTCGGCCGAGCGGGATTTGATCCCCGACCCAAAGGACACATTCGATTGGGAGATTATCAAGAAGGGCTCAGCCCTGGGGCTTCGCACCCTAGCTGTTCCGGAGCGCTTCGGCGGCCCCGAAGTGGACCTGATGGGCCAGGCCCTGGTCATCCTGGAGTTGGCCCGCGGGGACGGCGCTATTTGCAAGACATTCTCCCAGAACTGGAAGTTCTCCCCATTGCTCTGCGAGATAGCCACCGACGAGCAGCGCGAGCGATTTTTGCCCCAGTTCATGGAGGACGACACTTTTTTACTCGCCTCGGGCAACACCGAGCCCGACGCGGGTTCGGACAATCGGTACCCACCTTCCGACTATCCCAAGGCGGGCTATAAAATGTCGGCCGTTCAGGATGGCGATGACTGGATACTGAACGGCATGAAGCATTTTATCGCTAACGGCGGGGTTGCCAGCCTTTATTTCATGGCCACTCGAACCGCCCCTGACGTTCCCATCAAAGAGGGAACCACCGTGTTCATGGTTCCCAAAGACACCCCGGGTTTTACCATCGGGCGCAGGCACAACAAAATCGGGTGGCGTTTTTACCAGAATGCCGAACTAATCTTCGAGGACTGCCGCGTCCCCGACGCCAACCGCCTATGCGGGGTGAATGAGGGAAGGAGTTTCCGGCCCGAGGGCGGCTCGGGGTTCAACGATATTGAGCTTTCAGGAAATCTCCTTGGCATAGGGCAGGCGGCATACGAGCACGCCATCGAGCATGCCCGGAACCGCTTCCAGGGAGGCAAAATTATCATCGAGCACCAGGCGATGAAGCTCAAGCTGGCCGATATGTACATGCGGCTGGAGGCGGGCCGAAGCTACTACTTTAAGGTGGTGGAAGACTGCATGAAAGATATCGAGGGTACCTCGGCCTCAAAACAGCTTATGAAAGTATTCGCTACCGAAGTGGCGCAGAGTGTGACCCGCGATGCGGTCGAGATTTTTGGCGGAATGGGTGTCATGAAAGACGCACCCGTCGAGAAACTCATGCGAGACGCGAGCATATTTACCCATCTGGCGGCTGGCACGGTCAACACGCTCATGGCTGCCGAAAAACTGACTTGAAAACAATATTGTATGACGATTGATGCCGTTGAGATACATGGCATGAAAGGGAAATTCGATGAAATGGGCAGAAAAGAAGTTGGGCCGGATTTTTCATCTCCAGTACGAGGCAGGGGATGATTTCTATGGTGAGCTCAACGCATTCGTGAAAGAGAAAAACATCCGTGCCGGCTCGGTGTTTCTTCTAGGGGCCCTCTCCAGGACCGAGATGATCTCGGGTTTTAAATCCATGGACGGCTACGATGTGGACCGCCGCGTTTTTGAGGACTGGCGCGAGCTCACTGCCGTGGGAACAATCAGTTGGCCGGATTCACCCCCGGCGGCATTGGGGGATGTTGAATGGACTGAGCCCCAGCCCTATGTGCATATCCACATGGCCATGAGTGGGGGGCCTGGTAACAATGAAGAAGTTTTGGTTGGCCATTTAAGCGGTGGTGTTCTCAAGGGCGGAATGAATCTGGATATTTATGAGCATGTATAGCTGAGTATAGCTGGCTTTGAGCCGAGATTGTGGTTATAATAAATACTATATCTATGACTCTTTTAATAAGAAGTCACATCCGTTAGTTCCGATTCAGGGAGGGGAGTCCTTGTCCATCGAATTGGCATGGTACATGTCTTGTGATGGTGATAGTGCGCACATCGGTCAGAAGTTTGCCGATAATCCACCTAGTTTTGAATCTTTTTCCCGTATCGCTCAAAACGCTGAGAAAAGCGGGTTCACCACCCTCCTTGTCCCCACATCACAGATAAGTGGTCACTACGGTCCTCAGGCTCCGACTTGGGACAGCATCATCAATGCCGCTACCGTTGCGCCCGCCACGAAAACCATCAAGCTTTTGCTCGCCGTACGCCCGGGGATGATTCATCCGGCCTATTGCGCCCGGATGATGGCCTCGCTCGATGAATTGAGCGGGGGGCGGATTATGTACAACATCGTAACTGGTGGTTCTGATCTTTCGGCCTACGGTGACGATCTCGATCATGACACGCGCTATGAGCGCACCGAGGAATATATCCAGGTGCTTGAAGGGCTCTGGACCCAGGAAAAATTCTCCTTCGAGGGCAAGTACTACAACTTCCGCGACGCTTCGGTGTACCCAAAGCCCGTCCAAAAACCACGCATTCCGTTTTACATGGCTGGTGCTTCTGGTATTGCAAGAAGAATCGCTGTTGAGTATGGCGATTACTGGGTTTTCTGGGGAGAGAATCCCGAGCAGGTCAGGGAGCAGATCGAGGGGATGGAAAAAAACCTCGAAGGGCGCGAGCGCCCACTCGGCTACGTCACCCGTTTTCAAATCATGGCGCGTGAGACTGAAGAAGAAGCATTCGAGGCGGCCGAGGAAGTTCTCAGCCAGGTCGATCCCGATGTGCTGGCGCACCGGGGCAAGGTGATCGCTCGATTCGACAGCAAGGGAACCAAGAACCAGCAGGAGAGGGCCAAAGAGGAAATGGTGGGCCCCAACCTATGGGCGGGAATGGGCCGGATTCGCTCGGGCTCGGCTGTAACGATTGTTGGGTCTTATGAGCAGTGCGCCGAAAAAATAATTGAAATCGAAAAGGCGGGTGTTAACCTGCTGATACTTTCCGGGTTTCCGCTTCATTCTGAATGTCAGCGCGTTGGCGAGAAGGTCATTCCGCTGGTAAGGCAAATGGAGCGGCAACAGGGGCTTGTGAACGAGGAAGATGATGAATTTTTGAAGACGGCCCTAGCGGCGGCTTCCTAGGAGCGAATAATGGCAGAAGTGATTGTAAAGAATCTTGTGAAAAATTTTGGAAGCGAGACGCTGGCGGTGGACAACGTCAGCTTCACCGTGGCCGAGGGTGAGTTTGTCACTCTGCTCGGCCCCAGTGGCTGTGGTAAGACGACGACCCTCCGTTGCATCGCGGGCCTTGAGACCCCCGACAGCGGGGATATCTCGATCGGCGGCGAGGTGTTTACGAGCGATGGCGTTTGCCTGCCGCCCGAGAAACGGCATCTTGGGATGGTATTTCAGTCATATGCCATCTGGCCTCATATGACGGTTGCAGAAAATGTGGCCTATGGGTTGCAGGCCAAGGGGATCACTGGTGCCGAATCGAAAAAGAAAGTGGATGAGGCGCTTGAACTTGTCGGTCTTGGTGGTCTTGGGGATCGGAACGCGACGAAGCTCTCGGGGGGCCAGCAACAGCGAGTCTCTCTTGCGAGGGCGGTGTCCTATAATCCGCGGGTTCTTCTTTTCGATGAGCCGCTCTCGAACCTCGACGCAAAACTCAGAGAGAGGATGCGGCTCGAATTGGCGTTGCTCGTCAAAGAGTTGAAGATGACGGCTCTTTATGTGACGCACGATCAGGCCGAGGCCATGGTCATGAGCGATAGGATTATCGTCATGAAGGACGGCAGGATTCAGCAGGTAGGAGATCCGCATTCGACCTACAACGAGCCGGTGAACAGTTTTGTCGCCGATTTCATCGGGGTTACGAACATTCTTGAAGGAAATTCAGGTGACAAGGGTTCTGTCGGTCTTTCGGTGAATGTTCCGAAGTTGGGGGCTGATATTGTGTGTGCGGCTGGTCTCGATAGCCGGGATATCAGCCAGGGCTCTAAAGTTTTGCTGACGGTACGGCCCGAGTATATCGAACTTCACGGCTCGGACGATGGCGATGCGAATCGCCTCCAAGGCAAGGTGAGCGAGGCCATCTACCTCGGCCAATCTTGGGATTGCTTGGTCCGTGTGGGTGAAACCGATGTCAGAGTTCATGTCCGCGGGGATGCGGCGATTCAGGTGGGGCAATCGGTGAATATGTCGATCCCGCCTTCGCGGTGTGTTGTTCTTAGTGATTGAGTTTGATCGTTTTTGATTGTTGCTGGGTTTTTAGTGTGTTTTAAAGCGAGAATGTTGTTCCCTCTCATAGGAGAAATAAGATGAAAAAGCATAGCAGTCGTTGGCTGGGAATGGTCCTGGCGCTGGTAGTTGTTGTCGGCTTTAGTGGCCCCTCATGGGCAGCCTCGCCGATTCTGGATACTCTGTCGGGCGCGGAAAAAGCGCGTGTGGCCAAACTCATTGAGGGCGCGAAAAAAGAAGGTTCGTTTTCCTGGGCCACCAACCTGGCTCCCGTTAAAGCGGCCAAGGCCCTTGAAAAGGATTTTAAAAAGTTTTATGGCCTCCCGGGCGTGAAGTTCCGTTTTGCCAACCGTAAGTCGGGCACGCTCATCAAGCGCTTTGAGCAGGAAATTAAGGCCGATAAGCTCTCGGTTGACGTTGTTGTTCTCGCGGCCGCCTCCTGGCTCCACTCGATGCGCAAGCGTGGCAACCTGATGAAGTACACCTCGCCCGAGGACAAGCACTTTGGCCCTGCAGCAAAGGCCAAGATGAACGCTCCGGGCTACTGGGTGGCCGATGGACAGCTCAACACCATGGCAGTGAACCGCGATCTGGCCGGCGACGTGAAACTCACCAGCTGGTATGACCTGATCAAACCCGAATATGCGGGCAAGGTCCTCGTCGGCGACTCTAGCCGCTCGGAGACCTACACCCTCTGGTATTATGGTCTGCGCAAGGTTCTGCCCAGAAGCTATTTTGAGAAGTTGAATGCCGCCAAATCGGGCATCATGATTCGTGGCTCGGCCCAGCGGCGCTCCCTGATGGCGGGCGAGTACTGGTTCGGCACCACCATCATGGCTCGCCACAACTGGATCGCCAAAAAAGCCGGCGTGAAGATGTCTCCGATTTACCCGAAAGAGGGCACCGTTGCCCTCCCCATCGGCGCTGTGATCATGCAGAAAGCGAAGCACCCGAATATGGCCAAGCTTTTTATCGATTATTGGCGCAGCGTGAGAGGCCATCATAAAATGCTTGAGTACAATCCGCTTAACTCGGGTCGGCCGCTTCCTCCGCACAAGAGTGCAGACATTAATAAATTCATCCTGGCCGATGATGGCATCGCGCCGCCCCTCGACAGAATTAACATCATTCCGATCGACTGGGCTAAAGTCGGGCACGATGATGTCAAAAAATGGCGCGCGGAGTTCAATAGTGTATTCAGCTCGGCTCCACGTAAGAACTAAACTGATTAGTTAAAGGGGGATTTCCGGTTGTCTACGGAATCTAAAGAAGTTCAAAGTTCAGAGAAGACGGGCGCAGCCGTGGCGGAAGCTGCGGTTGCGCCCGCCCCCCCTTACGGGGGAATGTTCAATGCAGAGAATATTACCAAGGTTGCCTCGCTGATTCTTCTCACCGTACTCGCAATTGTTCCGATTACGGTTTATCTGCAAAGCAGTTTTCGTGTTCACTCCGAAGGCACCCAGTATGGCTTCACTCTGGCTAACTACATTCAGACGTTCACCGAGCCCAAAATACTGTGGTCGATTTGGAATACGTTTATCATCGCAATTGGAACCGCTTTTTTCTCCTCGATTCTTGGTGTTTCGATCGCATGGTTCCATGCCCGAACCGACATGCCGTTTCGGGGCATTCTTGAGCCCTTGACGCTGATTCCGTTTTTTCTTTCATCATTTTTAGGAGCGATCGCATGGTGGGCCCTTGCGTCGCCTCGAACCGGAATGCTGAATCGTTGGATGATCGATATTTTCGGGCTTTCTGCGCCTCCATTTAATATATACAGCATGACCGGGATCGTTATGGTCCTGACGCTTTTCTATGTGCCTTATATGTATTTGTTCACTATCGGCTCGATGAACCGAATGGATCCTGCGCTTGAGGAGTCCGCGCGGGTATGCGGAACCGGCGTTTTGAGCACCGCGCTTCGCGTGACGATACCCCTTTCGACCCCGGCGATTCTCTCAGGGGCCATCATCATTTTTGTTGTCAGCGCGGGTGTATTTGGCGTACCAACCTTGCTGGGGCCGATTGCGCGTATATCAACACTCTCCACCGTGATCTACGTCAAGATGGAGGAGTATCCGCTCGATCTCGGCGGCGCGGCAGCGGCGGGCAGCGTTCTTATGCTGATTGCGGTGATCGGACTCTATATTCAGAGAAAGATTGTCGCTCCTAGAAGCTACGTGACGGTAACGGGCAAAGGTTTCCGTCCCCACCGGGTTTCCCTGGGTAAATTAAAATATGTTGCGATGGCTATAAATCTTGTCTATGTCATCATGGCGGTGATTTTGCCCCTCGGCGCGCTGTTTCTGGCTTCGTTCCAACGGGCCTGGCTGGGCGGCTTCAGGTGGAGCCAGGTCTCACTATATAATTGGGATTTCATTCTCTTCTCCTACGACTATGCACTCGACGCGATGAAGAACAGCCTGATGTTAGGTATTGTCGGCGGCTTTATGACCGTTATCCTATGCACGTTCCTCTCGATGGTGATACTGAGGGGTAAGAACAAGAAGCTCTCCAGTGTCGTTGACTATGTGGCAACGCTTCCCATTGGCGTGCCGGGACTGGTCATGGGTATGGCGTTTCTCATCACCTGGATCAGAACGCCTCTCTACAGCTTTCCGCTCTTTCTTTTGATGTTGGCCTATATGACGCGCTATCTTCCCTACGGCCTGCGTACGATTACTGCGGTGCTTCAGTCGCTCAGCGCCGAGCTTGAGGAAAGCTCCCGGGTTTGTGGTGAGTCGTTTATGGGGACGATACGCAAGGTGACGGTGCCGCTACTTCGGCCAGGTATCTTCGCGGCTTATCTCATGCTGTTCATCATGTTTATTCGAGAGTTGCCCGTCTCCGCGCTTCTCGCAACGGAGGATAGCACCCCGATGGCGGTGGCCCTCTATGTCATTAGCGAGAACGAGGCGCTCGGAGTTGTATCTGCTTTTGCCCTGGTCCAGGCGGGTTTGCTATTGGTGGGCACGATCTTCTTCAGACGATTGGGTAATATCGAAAAGTTGTCTGTCTAGTTTGTCTGCATGGATACAATCAAACTGAATTTATCTTTGTTAGACCGTTTAATTGAGCGGAGTGGAATTTTTAGGAGGAAATGGAAATGCCTCAGTTGACCGACGAGCATCGCGCACTACAACAGATGGCGCGGGATTTTGCCGAAAAGGAAATAATTCCGGTAGCAGCCGAGCGCGACAAAATTCAAGATCCGGCAGGATGCTTTAGCCCCGAGCTCGTGAAGAAGGGCTCGGCCCTCGGCCTCAGGACGCTTGCCGTTCCCGAGGAATTTGGTGGTGCTGGTATCGATCTGATGGGCCAGGTTTTGGTCATTCTGGAGCTTGCGCGCGGCGATGGTGGGGTGGCCAAGACTTTCAGCCAGTGTTGGAAGTGGACGCCCATGCTCTGTCGCCTGGCGACGAAAGAGCAGCGCGAGCGCTTTTTGCCCCAGTTCATGGAAGATGATCTCTACTTGCTTGCGATGGGTGGCTCCGAGCCGGGCGCTGGCTCTGATAACCGGATGCCCCCTCCCGGAGACCCCACGGCGGGATGGAAGACAGCGGCCGTTCAGGATGGCAATGAATGGGTAATAAATGGGATGAAGCACTTCATCGCCAACGGCGGTGTTGCCAAGCTATACATCCTTCGGACCCGGACTAACCCAAATGTGCCCATTAGCGAGGGGACCACGATGTTCTTTGTCCCCTCAGACACGCCTGGATTCACCATCGGCAGGCGGCACGACAAGATCGGCTGGCGTTTTTATCAAAATGCCGAACTGATTTTCCAGGATTGCCGGTTGCCTCAAGAAAACATGCTGGGCGAGCTCAATATGGGCAAACAGGATAGCTCGGAGCGCTATGTCAGTTTCAACGATGTGGAGCTTGCCGCGAACGTTATTGGCATTTCGACGGCTGCATTTGAGCACGCTGTCGACCATGCCAGAAACCGCATACAGGGTGGTAAGCCTATTATCGAGCATCAGTCGATAGCCATTAAGCTCGCAGATATGTATATGCGTCTTGAGGCGGCGAGAAGCTATCTCTTTCAGGTTGTTGAGAGCGCCGAATCGGGCAATGCCGAGTTCGAGTCGGCCTCGAAGCAAATGATGAAAGTATTCGCCACCGAGGCTGCGCTTTCGATAACGAGGAATGCGGTGGAAATCTTTGGCGGCTCGGGTGTCATGCGGGACGCCCCGGTTGAAAAGCTCCTGCGCGATGCCAGCGTGTTCCCGCACCTGGCTGCGGACTCGATTATGAGTCTCAAGGCGGCCGCGAAACTTAGATAAACTTTAATTTATTGGTTTGTCCGGTCTGTTGATTTTTGCGTGATGGCGCTCCGGCGAGCCTCTAAAGGAAAGAGTGATGGCAGAAAATAAAATACATCTCGCCGTTATTCTCGGTGATGGTGTAGGACACGATATTTTACCTGTTTCAACTCAAGTGGTTACCGAGGCCGCAGCCGCATGCGGGGTTGAGGTGACCCACGAAGTGTTCGGCTACGGGGCCCAGCGTTATGTCGAGGAGGGTACGCCTTTACCCGAGGACGTTCCTGCCTTGGTTCACGATCTGGCCGACAAGCATGATGCGATAATGTTCGGTAGTGCAGGTGATGATCCCAGGGTTCCTGCGGGCATCAATTGCAGGGATCTGCTCGTCGGGCTTCGTTGGGAACTTGATCTTTTTGTTAATCTTCGGCCCGCGTCCTTGTTGGATCATCGGTTTTGTCCTCTCAAAAAGGATGTGCCCATCGACCTCGTTGTGGTCCGCGAGAATACCGAGGGTGTGAATGTTCGTATGGGCGGCAACTTCAAGAAGGGGACGACCGATGAGGTGGCGATTCAAGAAGACATAAATACCTATAAGGGCGTCGAGCGTATTTGCCGCTACGCCTTCGAGTACGCCCGCTCGCACGGCTACTCGAAAGTGACGATGGCCGATAAGCACGTATCGCTCATCCACGCACACGGGCTCTGGCAACGGGTTTTCTGGCAGATGTCCGAAGAGTTTCCCGATATCGAGGGTGAGCATTATTTCATCGATACCCTGTGCATGGACCTTGTTCAGTTCCCGGAGCATTTTGGCGTCATTGTGACGAACAACATGTACGGCGATATCCTGAGCGACCTTTGCGCGAGCCTGGTGGGTGGTGTAGGTGTTGCCGCCTCGGGCTGCATCCATCCGGGCAGGGTGTGCATGTTCGAGCCCGTGCACGGCACAGCCCCCACGATAGCCTTAAAGGGAATCGCGAATCCCTTTGCTGCTGTCCTCACGGGTCGCATTATGCTCGACACTCTTGGGCACCGGCGTCCGGCCGATTTGATTTGGGGTGCGGTTCAGAGTGCCGTCAATGACAATAAAGTAACCGGTGATTTGGGCGGTGAGCTGAATACAAAAGGCGTAGGAGATTATCTTTGCGAAAAAGTTGTTCAACTATCGAAAGAGTAGTAAAGGGCGGCTATTTAGTAATTGGGGGGTAATCAGGTGGAAAGTAAACTTCAAGGAATCATGGGCGCTCTCGTCACCGCTTTTCATGGCGATGGCAGCGTAGATTACGAAACTTTTGAAAAACAGGTCAATTTTTTGATTGATGCAGGGCTTCCTTTCATTGCTCATCCGATGCACATTGGTGAGTCTCCCAATTTGACCGTGCAAGAGCGCAAGGATTTGGCCACCTGCTTGGTTAAGGCGGCGGGGGGACGTGTTCCCACTTTCGTGAATGTGAGCATGCACGGTACCGACAATATGCTTGATATGGCGAGCCACGTTGAAACCACCGGGGCGACGGGCATGGTTGTCCTCTCGCCCTACCACTGGGAGCCTGAACGCGAGGCTCATCTGGATCATTTCTTCACCATTGGCAACAGTGTTGACTTGAAAATGATTGCCTACAACAACCCGAGGCGGGTGCAGGTGGGAATTTCTCACGATATGCTGGGTGAGATGATCGAAAAGCTTCCCAATCTGGTTGCTCTCAAAGACGCCTCATTTGATATGAACTTCTTCACAGGGGCCTGCCGGGTTGCCTCAGGTGTGCGAGATAATTTTTCCGTTTTCACGGGCATCGAGTGGCTGCTCACGTCGATTCCTGTGGGTGGGTCGGGCTCGTTTTCAAATTGTGCCGAGGTGGCCCCGAAAATGATCTTGAGCCTTTTCGATGCCTGCATGAAGGGTGACTATGAGACGGCCAGGCCGCTTCAGTACAAGGTGGGGATTTTGCTGAAGCTGCTGCAGACGAACTATCCGGCTACGGTGAAATACGCGATGGAGCTTTTGGGGCGTCCGGTTGGTGGAACGAGAAAGCCGGTGTTGCCCTTAAATGACGAGGCGAAGGCCCATACCCTTGAAACGCTCGAATCTCTTGGCATCATGGAGAGCGAGCCTAGGGGTTGGTAGATTTCTCGTAGGTCAAAGGATTTTTCGAATATTTTTTAAAATAAAAAACGGAGACCAGGGGCGGATTATCCGTCGCCTAGTCTCCGTTTTTTTGCTGCGATTTTCCTATTTGAACTGATTCTTCCATTTGCCGCGGATGCCTTTGACTTTCTTTGAGGCCCCGAGCCAATCTTTCAAGCCCAATAGCTTGGTCTTGCTGAGGTCCAGCAGGTAGGGCCTCACATGAGCAGGCGCCGTGTAGCCTTCCCGGAATGTGTAGACCGCCTCGCCGCCGACAAAAATGTCCGCGCCCTCTTTCGAGAGAAGAAAGTCGAGGAAGAGTTTGCCCGCGTTCGGGTGCGGCGCACCCTTGGGCACGGCTGCCTGGTTGCCGAGCATGACCTGTCCCTCTTTGTAGGAGCCCACGCGGAGCACCTTGGCCAGGCTGGGTTTTTTCTTGACGTTCTGGAATACGCGACCGGCCATGTTCCACATGTCCATGCCCCGCTCGCAGGCGATGAGCATCTGCATTTTAGGCTCGGTCCTCGCCTCGACAACAGGGTCTGTTGCTTTAAGTTTTTTCCAGAAACCGAAGAGATCGAAACCTGACTCCTGCATGCCAAGAGTGGTGAGGGTATAGCTTGTGCTGACCGGAATCCGGCTCACGATGGTCTTGCCCTTGAATTCAGGCCTAACCGTATCCCAGTAAGAGGCTACCTTCACGTCTTTCATGCCGGGGCACGCCGTGTTCCATACGGGCTGAAAGGTGTAGGCGAGAACAACAGGAACTTCAGGGTAATGGTGGTACTGACCGGCCCGCTCAACCGCCTTGACGTGGTATTTCCACTGGCCGAGGTCAAGTTTCGAGAAATAGCCGCGCTTGGTCGCTGCGGCGAAGAAGCCCGGATTGATAACAACAAAGGTATCGAAGGAATACTTGCCTGCCTTCATCTCGGCGCGGGCCGTTCCAATGACATCGCCGGTGCGTTTTCTGACGTTTTGGAACTTGAAATCTGAGCCGAGGCCGTAGCGCTTAATGAACGCGGGGCCCATTTTTGTAGCTGTGCCGTCACTGAAAAGAGGGTTCAGCAGTGTGACTGCACCCTCTTTTTTGGCGGCCCGGATAAGCTTTTGCTCCTGGGGCGTAATGGGGCTTGCCGTCGCTACGATGGCGGAGGTGAAAAAAGCCGCCAGGGCGATAAGCGGAATTGCTCTTACCAATCTGTGCATGTCTGTCTCCTAGAGTTGAGTTGTTCTTCCGCAAACAATTTCTGGGTATCAATAGTCTAGCATAATAATTATTGAATTTTCTTTGGATTTCCTTGATTTTTATTTCGAGGATGTATTTTTAAGTAGATATTTAATGGGAGTGTGTTGCGTGCTGGGCAAAGGGTGAGGTCTTATTTAGAAAACATCTGCCGCAGATATTGAAAATATTGTCTTTAAGAGATTTTCTTGTTAACCAGGAATGCCGTCTGGTCGTGGTGTGGTGAGAATTTTCCAGTAGACGGCCACAAAAATACCAAAAGCGCATGCCCAGAGAGCCCCGGAAATGATCAACGCCTCTTGGTAGCTCTCAAAGAAAATTATGGGTGCCAATGTCCGGAGGAGGGCCGCTGACGACACGAGCATGTAGGCGAGAATCACAAGTGGGTGAATTTTAGCGGGTCGTCCCGTGTGAAGAAGTGAAACGATTGACATAACGGCCAGAATTATAGTCCCGACTCCGCCAACCGTTATCGCGTGAAGGGCGCTTACCACAGGGACGGGACCATCGAGGTAAGCGAATCCCATGAGAGCGAGGCCAGTGATGATCCATGCATATCCTACATGAAGTGCGGCGAGTTGTGGCTTGAAAAGTAAGCGGCCTGCCCTCCATTTTAAAATCCGCACAATCTGAATCGCCGCCGCCGCGAGGGCAAGGAGGCCGACCCAGGCGGCCTCGTGGTCGATTAAATCTGATGCGAGAACAAGCGCAACAGAGACGATGGCCAGCCATTCAAGTGCAGGGCTAGATAAGGGGGGCTTGGGTCCTTCCGTGGCAAGGCGTTCGACGGCAATGAAGGTAGGGACGATGCGCCCGATGACGATAACGATTAAAAGCGCGAGAAGATGCACCCCGAGCGTGAGGCCGCCGAGAGCGGTGCCTTCGCTGAGGGCGGATGTTTCAAAGTGGAACATCAAATTGGCGGCGAAAAAAGCGCCGAGGACGATGAGGAAAATTAAATTCTTACGGCTTTTTGGCGAGGTAAGCACGGGCCAGAGGGCAACGGTTAGCGCCGGAATCAGTGCAAGGTCAAACAGGGCGACGAGCCAGGTGTGAAGCGTGGCATCGAGCCACATGGCGGCGCGCCCGGCAATCCATGCGCCGACAATGATGCCGAGCTGGCGCCCCTTGATGGGCTGCCCCCCGCTCCATGTCGGGGTCGCCGAGAGGAGAAATCCGCAAACGGCTGCGAAGGCGAAACCGAAGACCATCTCGTGGCCATGCCAGATAACCGGTCGGATATTTACCGGGTTTGGTGCGGCCTCAAAAAAGATCGCCAGCCAGGCGCTCAGGAACACCGAACCGTAGATGCTCGTGAGAAGGAAAAATGGACGAAATCCGTGGACGAGCAGCGAAAACTTCTCTTTATGTATTTCAGGCCGAGCGGTGATTGTTAGAAGGTCCAAAGCGCCGGCTCCTCGAAAAGAGAAATACTAATCACCTAAGATTGTAGCCTCGTTCCCTGATATTTTAAGGTTGGTGCCCAGCTTTTTAGAAATTCTGTCCATCGTTCCGAGAATCACCCCGCACATCTCGTCCCCCTCGTTTTGAATAGAGGGGCGCCCATCCTCGCCGATCATGACAGGTACAAAAGAAAGGCGGCTGATCTTCTTGTCCTCGATTATGCATTTTACGAGAATCGATTCCTTCACCGTGGGCAGGAACATGGGATGATCGTGATCGAGAACAAGGTTGCCCAGGGCATGGCATATCGCTTTTCCCTTGTAGATTTCGATTCCTTGGAGAATATGCGGGTGTTGGCCAATGATAAGGTCTGCCCCGGCATCGATAGCGGTGTGTGCCGCTGCCTGCTGCGAGAGGGTCATGGTGCGGCTTTGGCTCGATCCCCAATGGAAGGTCGTGAGGAGGACATCAACATGGCTCCGCGTTTTCTTTATGTCCTCGGCCATGGCCTCAAGTTCGTCTTCGTCGACATAGGGGGGACCAAAGAGGGGGTCTTGGCGGATAGGTGCGACGCCCGGTTTTCTTGGATTCGCACCCCAGCCCATGGGCAAGTTGAGTACATAGGTGTGAAAGCCGACCCGCACGCCTTTGCGCTCGATGATGACCGGGGTGCGCGCTTCGGCGATGTCTCGTCCCGAGCCGGAGAAGGCGATGCCGCGTTTCTCCAACAGCTCCATCGTCTCGACGAAGGGCTCCAGCCCATAATCCATACAATGATTGCTGGCGAAGGCAACCGTGTCGAATCCTCCTGCGATGTAGCCCTCTATCATATCTGGATGGTGGCGCATGGTGATTTTACCTGTCGTGGCTGTGCCCTTCTCGGACATCGAAGCCTCAAGGCCGCCGAAGCGGATGTCGGCTTTATTCAGTTCGGGAAGGATGAGATCGAATACCTTCTCGGGGTCTTCGCGGTGAATTTCGATGTCTCCGGCCAGCGCCAAATAGATTTGATTTTCTGAAACCTCGTTTGTCATTTATCTCGCCTTTCCTTAAATAACGTGCTCGGCTGGGGCGATACCTTATTCTGGGGCCTCTGGCCTCGAATTGGTTTGAACCAAAGTATCTGAAGTATTATGATTATAGACGCAGAGGCCTTAAATATGAACTGCACATCCATACCAAATTCTGAATAAATTAAGGAGCTTTAGTCTTGGGATTTTCTTTAAATGAACGTGACCGTCGCTACCAGGCCGTCCGCGTCAGCATGGAAACAGCAGGTCTCGATGCCCTTATTGTCTATGGAAGCACGGGCGTTGGTGGCCAATGGCGGGGAAACTTCTCCTATCTTACTGATTATTGTCCGATCTTCGCCTCGGCGGCTGTTTATTTTCCTCTTGAGGGTGAGCCCGTGGCGTTTATTCCGGGCGAGAATCAGCTTCTCGACGCTCGGCGTCCTGGTTGGATTGAGGACATGCGTCTTACCGGGAATCCGGTTGGGGAGTTGTGTGCCCACGTGAGCAGCTTAAAAGCTGCGAGCGGCAAAATCGGCATTTCGAGTTTCTCTGCCATTCCCTCAGAGGATATGAACGAGATTCGCGGGAAGTTATCTGGTGCGGAGCTTGTCGATGGCGTTTTCGCTGTTTTTGATGCTCGCGAGAAAAAGAGCGAAGAGGAATTAGAGGCGGCCCGGCGGGGCGCACGGGTTGGTGATTTAGGCTGGCGGCGCTCGCTCGAAATACTCCGGCCCGGGTTGAGCGAGTTTGAGTGGAAGGCTGAACTTGAACGGGTTATGACCGCTGAGGGTGCGGACGGGTATTTCAACATGCTGGGCGCCGGTCGCCCTGATGCCGGACGACCAGATGAGGAAGATGATATTTTTAGAGGATTTGTTGTCTCTCCAACGGCGCGGAAATTCCAAAAAGGGGATCTCGCTCTTCTTGAAATTACGCCGCGTGTCGAGGGCTATTGGAATCAGGTGGTGCGTCTGGTGTCCTTTGGCGAGCCGCCCGAGTATATTCAAAAGGCGCATGAGGCCTGTCTCGATGCCAAACGGGTCGCCCTGGCGCAGATTAAAACAGGCGAGACATTCACTTCGGTGGCTGAGGTGATAACCGAGGCGTTTGAGAAGCACGGCTATCCCATGAAGGGAGTCGGCAGCGCACACACCACAGGGCTTGATCTGAGCGAGTCCATCATGAATCTCGACAACAAGCGTATCATTGAGCCGGGGTTGCTCCTTACTGTGCATCCGATGACGGCCACCGGGGACTGGCGCCAGCTTTTTGTGGGAGAGTCGTATTTCCTTCATGCCGATAGGCTTGAGATGTTGAATGATTGCGATGAAGAAATCGCAGTTGTGAATTAATTGCTGATGAAGAAAGAGATAAAGCTCGGTACAACAGAAATCATCTTTTGATTTTTTTAATTACCCGATGCGGCGGGAGATGGTTTGGTTTTTGTCGCTGGGTGGGAGGCGTAAATGTTTGTTGATGCGTATATGACTGAAGAGCAGTTGGCACTACAAAAACTGGCCCATGAATTCGCGGTAAAGGAAATTCGTCCCGTCGCCATGGATTTGGACCATAATCCCGATCCGGCAAAGAGCGCCTTCATGGATACCTTGCTTGAGAAAGCTGACGCGGCGGGTTTTCGGACGATGACCATCCCCGAGGAATATGGCGGTGGCGGCATTACTAGCTTGTTCACCCATTGTGTCGTTGGCGAGGAGCTTGGTTGGGGCGACCGGGGCGTGGTGGGCATGCTCCTCTCGTGCGCGAAAATATCCCATCTCCTCATGGCCGAAGCGCTGGCCACCAAGGAGCAGCGCGATAAATGGCTCAAGGCTTTTGTTGACGATCCCACATTTCTGATCACCCAGGCCATGACCGAGGACGACACGGGCTCGGAAAACCTATTGCCCTACGACGGGGTGGACGGTGGTTTCCGTACGCGGGCGGTGCGCGAGGGCGACCATTATATTTTGAACGGTCGCAAACGCTTTATCTCGAATGTCGGCTACGCCAAGCTGAACTTTGTTTATGTCCGTACTGACCCGACTAAAAATATCCTCGAGGGCTCGACCCTGCTTATGGTGCCGATCGACACCCCGGGGCTCTCTTTTGGGCGGGTGCATGACAAGATGGGTTATCGTCTGAACCTCAACCGGGAGATGATATTCACGGACGCCAAGGTACCCGTTGCGAACCGTCTTGGCCCTGAGAATTACGGCATCGTGAATATCAACAGCCACCTCCGGGGCGGAGACAGCCTGATAAATGCGGCGGCGATGGTGGGGCTGGCGCGTGCGGCCTATGAGGCGACCCTGGAGTATGCGAGCAACCGCAAGGCGAGTGGGAAGCTGCTCATTCACCACCAGGCTATCGGCCTCAAACTCGTCGAGATGTATACCCAGATCAACGCCGCGCGGGCCTATATCTGGCAGGCGTCACGGCAAATCGACGATCGCGACAAGTTGCCTGTCGACTTGAAGATGGCAGGCTCGGCGAGTTATTTCGCCCACGAGGCGGCCTGTGATGTGACGCGGGACGCGATGGAGATTCATGGCGGCATGGGCGTCATGCGCGAGTTGCCCATCGAAATGTATCTACGAAACGCCTACAACATGCTCCACAGCGACGGCGGCATCATCATGAAAAAGCTCAAAGTAATGCGAGGCCTGAGTCTTGATGCGGGTCTCGGTTCGGGAACAGGCGGCGAGAAAGTTTCCGTCTAGGCAGTATGCCTCGGGGCGCTGTCCTGGAATTTCATAGCTAGGCAGTCTCTGGTTTTTTTTGCTGGATAATTGATGTTTGTTCCTTCCCGCCAGGGGGGGGTGATTTTTTTAAGCTTCCCATTTTCGGGCTGGCGCGTTTCTTGTGCGTATGAGGCGTATAATGCTTCATTATCAGTTGAATAAACTGGTCCACGAAATTCAGTTTCCCGACAAGCGGGCCCTCTTCGATCAGGATCCCGAAGCGTTTATCGAAACGTTCAATCTCTCGGCCAAGGAGCTTTCCGCCGTAAAAGACGGGGATGTTCGTGCGCTCTGGAACATGGGTGTGAATCCTTACCTTCTCCGGGTTTATCAAATCTGGAAGGGAATTAGCGACGATGAATACAGGGCTGCGCTTGAGGGGCTCTCTTTTTATGAGCCGCAGGGAGGTGTGAGCTGATGGCTGAGGTTGTCGGTGTTTATGCAGCTACCCATACCCCTCTTTTCCTTTTGCGGCATGATGAGCCTTCGCAAGAGGTGCGCGATGAGGTTTTCGCCTGCTACGAGGGTATCGGAAAGGCGATGCTGGATCGGGGCGCCCAGGCGCTAATCGTTTTCGAAAACGATCACCTCCACTCACTTTTCCTGGATCGGCATCCCTCGCTGGCGGTTGGTGTGCAACCCGTGTTTCGTAATGTGGCGAGCGAGGCGTATATGCCAGAGCCGGATGGCGGCCGGAGGGGAGATCCCGATCTCGGTCTACATTTAGTGGAATCGCTACTTGAAAGCGACTTCGATCCGGCGATGTGCCAGGAAATAGATCTCGATCATTCGATAGTCTCGCCGCTTGTCCTGATGGGCGACCCGGCAATTCCGTTGGTGCCGATACTGCAAAATACCGTTGCGCCGCCTCTTGCTCCGGCCCGCCGGGCCTATCAACTCGGAATTGCCGTGCGCCATGCGGTTGAGGCCTACGATAAGGTGGAGCGCGTGGCCGTTCTGGCAACCGGCGCGCCAGCGCATTGGATTGGCACCCCGGAGCTTGGCCGTATTGATGAAGAGTGGGACATGTCGGTCATCCGGCCGCTTGAGGCGGGTGATGCCAAGAGCCTTGCCGGATGGAGCCAGGAGCAAATCGATGCTGGGGGAAACGGTGGAAACGAGCTACGAAACTGGCTATCCGCCGCCGCTATGGCAGGTGACACGAAGGCGAAGCTTCTCTGTTATCGCCCGGAGCCCAAATGGTTCATAGGCGTTTCGGCCCTTGAGTGGCCAGTGGGTCCCGCGCTCAAATAATCCTTACGAAATAGTCTTAGTTTTGTTCTGCAAAGCCCTTAAAACAGCCTCAGGCGTTGCCGGAAGATCGGTGATCTCCGCGCCGATGGCGTCGCACAGCGCGTTTACAACAGCAGGAGCCGTTGGGTTTACGGATGGCTCTGCCACGCCCTTGACCCCGAAGGGGCCTCTTGGCTCGTTGGTTTGGACAATTATTGAGGTGAATTTTTCCGGCATGTCTGTCGGTGTTGGAATGTGATAATCCATGAAATAGGGGTTTTGCACACGCCCATCCTTCATCTGGATCTCTTCCATAAGCCCCAAGCCGTAGCCCATGCTCGCACCGCCTTCTATTTGCCCTTCAACGTTCATCGGGTTGATGGCGGTTCCCACGTCATGCGAGGCGGCAAGATGTAGAACGCGGTATTCACCTGTTTCTATATCCACCTCGACCTCGGCACACTGTGTAGCGAAAACATAGCACTCAAAGCCCTTGCCCTGATGGGTTGTCTTGTCCACGCCGAGGTCTTGCGACTTGTGGGTGCCCTCGCTGACAACTAATTCGGATGCCTTGTGGCAGGCTAGGGCGACCTCTTTAAGCGGAATCTTTCGATCTGGCGAGCCCTCGACATAGACCATGCTGTTTCTGATACGTAAATCCTCGGGGGCGGCCTCCATCATGCCGGCGGCTTTGTCTAGAAGCTGCGCTTTCACCTTGCTTACCGCAATTTTGACTGCCTTGCCGCCGAGATGGGAAATGCGGCTGCCCGTTGAGCCCGGATCAAACGGAGAAACTGAAGTGTCACCGTTGATAAGTGAGACATGCTCCATCGGGATGCCTAATTCCTCTGCGGCCACTTGTCGGAGGACAACGTTCGAGCCCTGGCCAACGTCTGTGATGCCGACGATGACGGTCAGGGTGCCGTCTTCGTTCACGCGGGAGAAGGCGGCGCTGGGTGTGGCATTGCCGAAACCGGCAACCGGATAAATCATCGCGGCCATTCCGCGTCCCCGTCGTTTCGTGCCGCAGGCGGATTTTGCGCCGCGACCAATGTTGTCCCAGTCCACCGCCTTCGTGGCGGTGTCCATCGTCTCGCCTAGTCCGCAACTCGTGATGGCATCGCCACTATGGGCCGGGTCGCCTGTTTTCATGGCGTTGCGACGTCTTAGCTCAAGCGGGTCCATGTTCAACTTGCGTGCTATGAGGTCCATGTGGCGCTCGCAGGCGTAGCACGTTTGGGTGGCGCCGAATCCCCTGACGGCGCCGGCGAAACCGTTGTTGGTATAGGTGAGAGCGAATTCGGCGCGAATGTTGTCTATCTTGTAGGGGCCCGGTCCCATGAGCGCCGCTTTGGCGGCCACGCCACCACCTGCCGAGGCATAGGCCCCGCCGTTCAGAAGCAGTTTGATCTCGACGGCGGTGATCTTTCCGTCCCGCGTCACACCGGTCTTGTAGTTCATCTTGAAGGGGTGGCGTACGGTCGAGGCGGTGAATTCCTCCTCGCGAGACATGCGAAATTTCACGGGTCGCCGGGTGCGCATGGCGCATATCGAGGCGAAGGCCTCAAGCATAATTTCGTGTTTGCCGCCGAAGGCGCCGCCAGCGGTGGCGCTCAGGACGCGAACCTTCGTGAGGGGCAGGCCAAGAACCTTGGCCAGATCGCCCCGGATACGAAACGGAGTTTGGGTCGATACGTGGATCGTCAGGCGACCGTTGCTTTCCAACTGTGCCATGCAAAGATGTGGCTCTATCGAGGCATGCTCCTGCGCCTGCGAGTGGTAGCACTCCTCGACAACGATGTCGGCCTCGGCAAATCCGGCCTCAACGTCGCCCCGAATTACTTTTCCCTCGGTAACGAGGTTGCCCGTGGGATGCGTTTCGTGGACAAGGGGGCTGCCCTCCTCCAAGGCTTGCTCTGCGGTCAGCACGGCGGGCAGGTCTTCGTATTTGACGTTGACCAGACGGGCCGCCTCTTCGGCCTCCTCCCAACTCTCGGCACAAAGGGCGACAACGGGGTCTCCCTCGTAGCGCACCTTATCATCACAGAGGAGTCGTTGATCGGGAAAGGAGGGTCCGTAGCGATTGTTGGGGATGTCCTCGGCGGTAAGGACACATACGACGCCCTTTGCACGAGCGGCCTTGGCGGTATCCACGTTGAGGATGCGTGCATGGGGCCTACCGGCACGAACCACTGCACCGTAAAGGAGCCTGCCTGGTTCGATGTCCTCAACGAAGAGTGCATCACCAGAGACCATATCGTTCCCATCATCGCGGGCATATCTTTTTCCGAGAATATCGTGATCTGCCACTTTTAAGGTCTCCGTTAAATAGAAAGATTAGGCTAGAAAACATCGAGACGAAGACGCTCGCCTTATAAGTATGGTTTATCATACCATATCCTACAGCCGGGAATCTGTCGTAGGTAGATGTGAAGCGTAAGTTATTGTTACTGAATAAGATAAGGTATTTTGCCCGAGGATAGGTTGACTCATGGTAGTTGAAGTCGGAAACTGAACTTACACATATAGATTGATGATGTACACATAATGTGAACGGCATGACAGGAGTTTTGGTATGGGAGAGGCGAATCGCTCCGAGGGCCTTAGACGGGGGCTCGAAATACTCGGTATCTTCAAGGAGCATCAGCCTGAGTGGGGGGTGAGCGATATAGCCCGGGAGTTGGGCCTGCATAAAAATCAGGTTCACCGCACCCTCAAGACCCTGGTGGATGCCGGTTTCCTTCAGATGTGTCCGGACTCGACCAAGTATTCACTTGGCTTTGGCGCGTTTGAACTCGGGGTTGAGGCGGGAAGGCGCATCAATCTGGTTCCCGAGGCGCGACCCCTTCTTGAAAATCTGGCTTCTGAGATTCAGGCAACCGTTTCCATTCGTGTGGAGGACGGTGATGTGACTGTGGTTGTCGAGACCATCGAGAGCCCTGGCAGGCTCCGTGTGCACTCGCTCCATGGTAATCGGCGGACGTGGCATTTCGTTGGCTCAGGGGCCAAGCTTTTCTCGGCCTACTTGCCCTTCGATAGGCTTGATCGATTAATCCGGGAACATGGTCTGCGCCGATACACTGAAAATTCAATTACGCGAAGAGAGGATGTTGAAAAGGAGTTGGTGCGGATTCGAAAGCAGGGCTATGCCGTGAGTAAGGGGGAGCATTATCCCGATATCTTCGGTGTTGCCGCGCCCATTTTGTGTCCAAATGGTAATTTGCTGGCAATACTCGTGGCGGCGATGCCCTATACGGGAATATCGAAAAGTCGCCAGGATCAGATTATTCGAAAGGTTGTTCAGACGGGAAAGAAAATTTCGGTTCTTTTCAGAACGCGAGCTAAGAATAATGAGATAGGCCACTCGCGCGCCCCCGTAAACAAGGAGACGCGCACCGCTGGTGCCTCAGTCTGACATCAATTTGATCCTCGTGTCCCATAGTTTTCATACGTTTGGCGGCGTTTTTATGGTGCCCACGGGGGGGAAGATTTTAAAAAAGGGGAGTATTTTGGGAGAAGAATCGGCTACAAAAGACGACAGGCCCGGGAGGCCGCCATTCATTCTAGGCACGCCCGAGAATTATGACGCGGTTATCGCCGCGCCCGAGCATCACGAAGTGGTTTTTGAAAACGATAAGGTCCGGGTGGTTAATGTCCTGGTGAAGCCGGGCGAGCGCGAGAATATGCACACCCATAGGTGGTCGAGTGTTTTCATCATCAATAGCTTTCCGGAGGTTAATTATTATCTTGAGGACGGCTCCTCCACCCCGCGCACCGGCGGGAGGCGGGAAGGGGTGCCCCACTGGATAGAGCCCGAGGGCATCCACGCGGTCGAGAATATCGATACTCGGCCTTTCGAGGGCGTTCGCATTGAACTGAAAGATTGAAGAATAATGGGGATTGTTTGAGTTAGATAATTCTCATTTCGATGAGCCGGGCGGTTGCAACCGGTTTGTTGTTTTATGCCGCAAGAAAAGGGCTGTTTTTGGTGTGTTCAAGGGTGCGGTATCTTTTAGCTGGTTGGAGGGATTATTTTGGAGCCAATGAATCTGCTCTTCATCATGTCGGATGAGCACAGCGTCAAGGCGTCGGGCTGCTACGGTCATCCGATCGTGAAAACGCCGAACATCGACCGGCTAGCTGCCTCGGGCACTCGCTTTGAGAACGCCTACACGAACTGTCCCATTTGCACGCCGGCGCGCGCCGGATTCGCTACCGGGCGCTACATCCACGAAATTGGAAACTGGGACAACGCGCATCCCTATATGGGAGAGGTGCCAAGCTGGGGGCACCGTCTTCAGGACAATGATGTTCCCGTCATATCCATCGGAAAGCTCCACTACCGCAACACCGAGGACCCCACGGGTTTCGATGAGCAGGTGGTGCCCATGCACGTGCGCGAGGGGGTGGGCAGCCTGCCGGGCTCGGTGCGTGACCCACTGCCGGTGCAGGGCGCCAAGGCGCTTGCCCGCGAGATTGGAGGCGGGCCAACGAGCTATTCGAACTACGATCTCGATATTGTAGAGAAATCCTGCCACTGGCTCGAGAACGTGGCGCCCACGCAAACAGACAGGCCCTGGATGACGTTCGTCTCGATGGTGAGCCCCCATTTTCCGATGAAGGCGCCGCAAGAGTTTTATGACATGTATCCGGTGGATGAGATTCCGATGCCCAAGATGCATCCGGCCAGGGAAGGCGAGCGCCACCCTTGGGTCGATGCGTTCAGAAATTGCATTGACTCAGACTATTACTTTGACGACGAAAAGCGCCGAATCGCCATCGCCTCATATTTTGGTCTCTGCACGTTCCTTGATCACAACATCGGCCTCGTGCTCGATAGCCTCGAAAAATCGGGTCAAGCAGATAACACCCGCATTGTCTACGTCTCGGATCACGGCGAGAATCTGGGCGCCCGGGGCACCTGGGGCAAGGGGACGATGTATGAGGAATCCGCCGCCATCCCGCTCATATTATCCGGGCCGGATGTTCCCGAGGGAAAGGTGGTTTCGACCCCGGTGTCACTCGCCGATTTTTATCCGACAATTCTTGAGGCGGTTGGGGTCGAACTCGATGATTATGACACCTCGCTTCCGGGTGAATCCCTTTACGGTTTCGTTCAAGGGCCCGATAACCCGGATCGGGTGGTCTTCAGCGAATACCATGCCGCCGGTGCCGATACCGGCTCATTTATGATTCGCCGCGGGAAGTTTAAATTTAATTACTATGTGAATTACGAGCCCGAGCTTTTTGATCTCGAGGCCGACCCCGAGGAGTTGAATAATCTCTCATCGAGCCCTGAGCATCAGGCGACGCTCAAGGAGATGGAGGCGGAACTCAGAGAAATTCTCGATCCCGAAGAGGTGGATCAGCAGGCGAAGGCGGACCAGGCGGCACTGGTCGAGCGGCATGGTGGCCGCGATGCCATCATGAACCAGCCCGCCGGCGCGACGCCGACCCCTGAGAGAGCTTCTGGCAACAATTAATTTCAACGGGCTTCGAATTTTCCTGCGAACATTCATTTTTTTAATAAGGAGAAGAGTATGGCCGAGTGTCCAAATTATTTTTGGCCCTGGTTTTCCGAGGAAGAATATCAAAGACGCTACACGCTCATCCGTGAGGGCATGGCGGCTGAGGGTCTTGACTGCCTCCTCGTCTACGGCGTCAGTCGGGGTATGGGCATGGAGCCCGGCCAGACGAACCTAGTCTACCTCACCAGTGTGGCCTCGTGGAGCCAGACCTACCTCGTATTTCCCCTAAACGAGGACCCGACCATGTTTATCATGAGTTCGAACCAGGTCAAAAATATTCGTGACAACTCGGTCATAAAGGACGTCAGGCCCGGCGGCATGTTCACGCGCACAGGCGGCATGGGCGGTTCCGCGGGCCCGGTGGCCGAGCGCCTCAAAGAACTCGGGCTTGAAAATAAGCGTATCGGAATCGTCGGCGACACGGGCTGGCTGAATATCAATTTGCCCCACGAGGCGCATGTGCTCATCACTGGGGCACTTCCCACAGCCGAATTCGAGGTTGTTACCAATTGGTATGAGAACCTTCGCCTGCCGAAGAGCGAGGAGGAAATCGAGCGCATGCGCCGGTCGGCGGCCGTCACCGACGCCGTCTACGATGTCATGGTGACGGCGGCGCGCCCGGGAGTTCGTCCCTGCGATCTGTATAAACTCATGGGCCAAACCGCGCTGGGCATGGACGCCCGGCTGACGCTGGGCCACGTGGGCCGCACCCCGATGAGCGATCCCGACATGGATTACCCTCATTACTATCCACTCACCACGCCCATCGAAATGGGCGATGTGGTGATGACAGAAGTATCGGCGGGCATCGGCGGCTACTACGGAAAAATTTGGGGGACTTTCTTCATGGGCGACCCCACCCCTGAGTACGAAAAACTTTTTCAACTAGGGACCAAGACCAGTCACGATCTTCATGCGGCCATCAAGCCGGGGGTCCGGGTCGGGGATCTCACATCAATTTGTCTAGACGACACCCAAAAGGCGGGCTACAAGGCCAAGACCAGCATTACCGGCTGGTCCACCTGGAACGAGCCCCCCGATGTGCGGGGCGCGGGGGACACCGTGACGGACCCCGATTTCGTATTCCGGAGAAATACCTGTCTCAGCGTGACGGGCTGGCCCTCGACGGAGGATGAGAAAATGGGCATCTGGCTAGGGGACGTCTGCCTCGTCACTGATAATGGTGCCGAGAATTTTCAGAAATACCCGATACGAGAGATTCACGTTGTGAAGTGAGATTTTGATATTCATGATGAAAGGCTAACTAGTATAACCCACATCAGTGGTAAAATGCCCTTCTAGTAGCTCTCCTTTTCCGGGACCTATCCATGACACAAAATTCATGAACGAGACGGCGCTGGCGGGGATGTTCTCGATCTTCACGGCGATGTCCACGGGAACGTTCTCGGTAATCGTGCGGCGGGGGGGCCACCACGCCAACGCGGTCACGGGTGTTTTGATCGGGCTTATGGTGACGGTGCCGCCGCTGGCGGCGCTGTGTTGGGCGCTCTGGGAGCCCGGCTGGTGGAACCCGAGGGTGTGGGTGCTCCTCGCGGCGGGGGGATTGCTGGGCCCGGCCATCGCGCGGGTGCTCTACTTCTCGGCGATTCACCACCTGGGGGTGGCGCGGGCGATGCCGCTGCTCTCGACGATGCCCCTATTCGCGGCGATCTTCGGGGTGGGGATGCTGGGCGAGCGGCCCGGGCCGTTTATCTGGGCGGGCACGTTTCTCATCGTGCTGGGCTGCATTGTCATCACCCACAAAAAGGCAGGCGATAAAAGCTGGAGCCGGGGCCACCTGTGGATTCCGATTCTGGGGGTGATGATGTTCTCGACCTCCCTCGTTTTCCGCAAAGCGGGGGTCGAGATGGTGGGCTCGCCCCTGATGGCGATCACGGTGATGAGCGCCTCGGGGATGGTGTTTCTCGCCCTGCTCGCGCGGCTATTGCCCGCCGGCCAGCGGCCTCAGCTCGACCGCCCGGAGGCCTGGCGCTTTTACACGGCGAGCGGGGCGATTAACGCGCTCGCGATGTTTTTTCTTTTTGTCGGGCTCAGCTACGGGGATCTGACCATCGTGACCCCGCTCTCGGCGACGGCGCCGCTGTTTTCATTGCTGCTGAGCCGGTTTGTGCTCAAGGAGGACGAGCGCGTGACGTTCATCATCGTCGCGGGCACCTTGCTCATCGTCCTCGGAGTGGGAATCATCTCCTGGCGCATTTTCTAGCCGTTCACCCCCGGTGCATCGCCGCCCTCTATGCGTCGCCCCGGGGGCGCATTTTTGCTAAACGGAGAGTTCTGCCGCTAGTTCGGCTTCGGACATATAGCGAATATCACGCGGGTCGTCTCGGTCACTTGGTGCCATCGTTGGTTCTCTTGCCTTCCATCTTCAGAGTTCTTCACCTAAATCTTAAAAAGCTTCTTCGCGTTGCCCGAGAGGATTTTCTCCTGATCTTCTGGGGAGAGGCCCGAGAGGCCGGGAACCTCCCGCGCGGGGCCCAGGTCGCCCACGTCCCAGGGGGCGTCGGTGCCGTAGAGTATCTGATCCGCGCCAATGGTTTTGACGGCAAACTCCAGGCAATCGGCATTGTGAATCACGGTGTCGTAATAAAATTTCGATAGATATTCATCGGGCGATTTAGCGCCTTTGGCCCTCGGCTCCCCGCGCACTTCCCATCCGTGATCCCAGCGGCCCCTGATCCACGGGGTGAAGCCGCCCAGATGGGCAAGAATGATCTTGAGATTCGGAAACCGGTCAAAAACCCCGCCGAACATCAGGCAGGCGGCGGCGATGGTGGTGTCGAGCGGGTTCGAGATTAGGTTGTGGAGGTAGTAGTCCTTCATCCGATTTTCCCGGCCAATGATGTCGCCCGGATGAAGCAGAATCGGAACGTCGAGTGAGACTACCTTGTCCCAGAAAACATCCAGCGCCGGATCGTCGAGGTTTTCCCCCCGGATGTTCGTGCCAATTTTTACGCCCTTGTGGCCAAGTTTTACCGCGCGATCAAGCTCGGCGGCGGCGGCGGGCGGGTCTTGCAGCGGGACGGCGGCGATACAGCTGAACTTGTCGGGGTATTTATCGACAAGGGCGGCGAGGCCCTCATTCTGCGAGGCGGCGATCTCTCCCGCCATTCCGGCCTCTAAAGGATAAAATGTCATTCCGGTAATGGCCGAGAGAACCTGGTGGTCGATGTCCATCTTTTTCATGTCCGAGAGGCGAATCTCGGGATCGACTGCCTCGGGCGGGATGCGATTCTGGGTCTGGCGAACCTTGCTGGAGAGTTCATCTTCGCGGACGAGGGTTTCCCATTTCTCGCCCTGCTCGATGCGTAGGATGGGTGCGTATTTTCCGGCGCGAAGGTCTTCCAGAATCCCTTCCGGGACGATGTGTGCGTGATGGTCGATGATCAAGCTGGGCTCCTTATCAATACGATACCAAAGACGTAGTTTATTCCACCGGCGGCCAGATTCGCTGTCCCAGGGTGGGCGATTTCGGTGCGTGGACGAGGTTATTCACAGCCTCTCTTGAGCGCGGCGTGCCCTCAGTGGTGAAATTCTTTTGTAGCGATTCGATGGAAGTCCATTCGTACATGATTGCATGATGGGCCCATCCGGCGACCGAAATGAGATTTCGCGCTCCGATGCAACCATCCATTTTCGTCAGGCGCGGCATACGCACCTGGGAGTACCACGAGCCGAGTTCTTCTTCGTACTCTAGAGGGGTGTTGAATGTGCCGACCTGGATGGCGGGGCCGGGCGTGATGCCGGGCGCACGGGTGCTAACCTCGTAGCCCTCGATGCGGTCGCGCTCCATGAAGATGCACTGGCGCGCGCCGATCCGCCGGGTGAGCATTTCACGCTCATCGCTGCCCCATTTCTCGGCGAGTTGGGCGGGGCTGGGGTCGAGGAAAGTGGTGGGGAGTTCGGCTCCGAACAGGAGGAGGTAGTCGTTTCCGGTGGGTATGGCGGGATCGTCGGTCCAGGTGAGGACTTTGGCTTTATGGGCTTCATGCGCCTCGTCCCAGATATTTTCGACATGGGCCGCCCATAGGTAGCCGGGCCGCTTGAGAGCCGCGGGGAGGTGCACTTCATGAAGCCAGGCGAGATATTCCTCGCGTCCCTCTTCGGGAAGATCGTACCAGATTGCCCAAATGCCTCGGTCCATCAGAAGTCTCCTTTAATAAGGTCTGAAAATTGAGTGAAAAAATTAATCGTTTGGCTCGGGGAATTTGTCGGGCCAGTTGTCGAGAATATTTTGCAGAAATGATTTGAGTTTGTCTGGATCCGGCCGGAGGCGACTGATGTCCCCGGCAACTTCGACCTCATCGAGGGGTAGCTGGAGCGAATCGTGGTAGCGGTTACGCATGTTGAAGTAGCTGGTCACGAAGGTGAGCTCGACAAACTCTTGGTCGGAGAAATGTTTTTGCACCTCGGCGGCGATGTCGTCGCGGTGTTTGGCTGTGTTGAGGGTGACGTGTTCGGCCCATAGGACGGTGGCCTTTTCACGATCAGTGAGCAGGGGCGAGTCCATATAGTTATCGGAACCAATGGCCTCGACCATTTCATCGGTGATGCCCAGCGCCCGGCCGAGCATGGTGTTGTGGAGAAGTCAGTAGTCGCAGCCGTTTAGCTGGCTGGTCTTGATGGTGGCAATCTCCTTGAGCTTTGAGGAGAGGACGGTCCCCAGGCCCTCGCGCATCAAGGTCTGTACGAGGGGGTAGAAAATCCGGGCGAGAAACGGCGAGTTGGCCGTTGCGCGCACGGAGTGGACATTGCGCTTCTGGAATTTGCCAAATATCTCGAAGGTGCGCGCTACCTCTCCTTGGGCATCCTCGGGGGTTAGCAGCGGAACTCTTGCCATCTTCGTTTCTCCTTATATCTGTTTTATGGCGATTTCGTAAAACCATCTTAATCAGGCCCGTCCTGGTTCCCGATGGCTCCAACTTCCTTTATGATAATCGGACTAAATAAAATTTTCGACTGACCCAATTATAGGAGCCCGAGACGTGTACACCGCCACAAAAGGCAAAGTGCTTCCGACCACCATGGCTGGCTCGCTCCCGCGGCCAGCTTGGTTCAACAGAAATCTAGCCGGCCAGCCCCTTCGCGCCGCGATGGTCGATAGTCTTCACCGCGAGCAGTACCTTGATGCGGTCTCGAGCTTCATTCGCGACCAGGAACGTGCGGGTCTCGATATCGTCTCGGACGGCGATGCGCGCTTCGACAACGACGTGGGTGGACGCTCGTGGGTCAGCTACGTCATGGAGCGCCTCGACGGTGTGTCGGATTACCATTCCGCACAATATAAATATCCACGGCGGAACTCACAAGCGATGGGCAGCCTTCTCTACGAAGTGCACAATTCGAGGGTGCTCCCTATTGTCATGGAAAAGATTGGCCCCGGCCACATTGAGCTTACCCAGCTTTGGCGCTGTGCCCAGCAGATGACCTCCCGACCCGTTAAAATTGGGATGGTGAGCCCCGAGCAGGTGGGCCGGATGATCCCCAACGTCTACTACGAAGACAAAGCCGAGCTCATAGGCGTTCTCTGCGACATTATGAACGCGGAGTTTCACGGGTTGGCTGCGGCTGGCGCCACCGTTTTTCAGGTTGAGGAGCCTTGGGTCCACCGTTTGGATTTTCAATCCTCGAATATTGAGGCCGAGGCCCAGGAAAGTATTGGCTTCTTCAACCGAAGCGTTCGCGGGCTCAGGGATAAACTTGAGCTTTGGGTTCACACAAGCTGGGGAAATCCTGCGCAGCAGCGCGGCGGGGGCTTTGAGGAAAGCTATGAGCCGGCCCTTGCCTACATGAACGAGCTTGAGGCGGATGTGCTCACCTTTGAGTGTGCGAGCACCGGTGGGATGGATCTTTCGTCCATCGCCGAGCACATCACCGGGCCCAAGATCGGAATTGGCGTCATCAATGCGCGCACCCTTGAGGTTGAGCGTCCCGAGGACGTGGCTTCTTTGATACGAAAGGCGCTTGAGGTTATTCCTGCCGAGCGGCTTTGTATTACGACCGACACGGGGTTCGGGCGCGAGGGAATGGGCCGGCGGCATGCCTTTTATAAGATGGTCGCTCTGGCCCGAGGCACGAACATCGTCCGCCGGGAGCTGGGCGTGCCCGAGACCTATGTGCCTGCGGCAGACCCCATGTTTGCCATCGTGGATGAGGAGTAGGGCGAGCCTCCTTAGCATTTGGAGATTCCGCCTCAATTTGTAGTGGGCCAGGGTTTTAAATTACGTTATTTTATCTGTCATCTTTTTACGCAATAAGGAAATGGGGGCGCTAATGGGCATCAAGGGGCTGACAAAGAATCCTATCGGCTTGGCGATTGTCGGCTGCGGTCGTGTGGGGCAGATTCGTGGACGTTGCGCGGCAGAATATCCAGGAGTCGAGTGGATAGGCTGCTGCGACATAGACGAGGGGCGCGCCAAGGCGGTTGCCGAGGAGCTGGGAGCCGATTTTTATTGCACCGACTATAAGGAGCTTCTGGGGCGCTCGGAGGTCAACGCCGCTGTACTTGCAACAGATGAGAACGAGCACGCGGGAACCCTATGGGCGGCCATCGAGCACGGCCACAGCATCCTCGTGGAAAAACCGCTGGCGACCAACGTGGTCGAGTCCGCGGGGATAGTCGAGGCCGCCGATAAGGCCGGCGTCGATCTCCTTGTGGGCTACACACAGCGTTTCCGTCGCCGCTGGCTGACCGCCCGCGAGCAGGTCGCCCAGGGCATGTTGGGCGATATTACCTCGGCCACGACCCGCGCTTTTTTAAACGGGTTGACGGGTCCCACCCGCCTCGAGGCCAACGAGGACCGCTCGAGGCTCACGCCGATGGTGGTCTCGGGCACCCATGCGCTGGACGTAATTTTCTGGGTGCTTGGTGAGGGGAAAAAGCCTGCCGAGGTCTATGCCCGCTCGGTCGATAAATCCTTCGCCGGCTTGGGCACCCAGGATTCGACCTTCAGCATATTTACCTTCGATGACGGGACCCTCTGGAGTATGTCCTGTTGCTGGGCGCTGCCTAAAGTCTGGCCTGCCTCGACCTACAGCCTTGAAATCGGGATTGTCGGGACCGAGGGCGTGTTAACCATCGACGACACCCACCGGGATATGGTGATGGCCTCCGAAAAACCATGGCAGAGTCATCGCGGCAGCAGCGACCAGAAGAACGTGACGTTCTTGTGCAGCTATCCGCCGGGCGATATGTCCAATGGTCAATTCTGGGGTCCCATGCGCGAGGAATCGAACGCCTGGCTCGCGCGGCTCTATACCGGTGTGGACACCCCCCACGCCACCGGAGCGGAAGGTCATCGCAATTTGATGATGACAATGGCCTGCGATCTTTCGGCGAAGCGGAAGAAGCCATTGTCGCTCCCCATTTCTCCCGAGGAGATCGAAGCGGAGCTTTAGGTTTATTTTCGATTGGATTGGAAAGTTTGGTACTTTTCTCTTTTTCGGTGAAAGGAATTCTCATGGCTAAGGTATTGAGTGTAAAAAATCTTCCTGTTGACGAAAAATATGAGCCTGGTTTCGAACTCACATTCGGAATCACCGACGAGACGACTGGAATCGAAACCGCCACGTTGGTGAAAACCCATTTCCCTCCCGCGAGCAGAAGCAAGCGCCACTACCATACCGATGGCGATTTGATCTGGTATTGCATTTCGGGAACGGCGGTTTGGTATATCGGCGAGGAGCTGGAGAAATTCGTGACCGAGCCCGGAGATTTTATGTTTATTCCGAGAGGCGAGGTCCACTGTACAGAAGTGGAGAGCGCAACCGAGCCCGTCGAGGGTGTCGGCGGCTACGGCGGCTGCTCGAATCCGTATAAAAGCGGCAAGGTGTTTATAGAGTAATTTCAGGCGAGATAAAAAATAGCTGATTTTGTGGAACTTATCGCTGAGGGTCGTTCTCCCATTTTCCATCGGGGAGGCGGCAGGCGGTGTCGTAGCCGCGCTGGATGAGCCTAGCGTCTCTTAGCTTCTGCTCGTATGCCCGGCAATACTGTCCCCTGGCATTTTTATAGGCAGGTCTGGCGACGACCGAACCCATAATTCCCGTTTCTGGGTTTGTCCATCTCACCTTCTCGCCCGAGCGGGCCGTTTCGAGTGTGTGATTGGTATTCTCCGATAGAAGGAAACGGTCGCTGTATTCAAGATATATCTTCGGTGCGTATGGGTAGTGGCCGTAATGGTGATGATGATGCCCGTAGTGGCCCAGAGCAAAGAGAAAATGTAGTCCCACGCCGAAATGTGTTCTACGCCGGGCCTCCGCGCTGCCAGCCGAAATCACAACAATAAGAAGTACAGCAAAAAAAATGGTAGACAGTATTTTCTTCATCGCCCCACGCTCCCCAGTTAAGCCAATTTGATACACAAATATCAGGCCTTCCCGCTTAGCTTCAGAGGTAGAATACCAAAAAATCGATGAATTTGGCAGGGAATTTTCCTGCTGAAAATTCCCTGCCGGTGGGGTTTTGTGACTTTAGGCTCTCGAGGGCGGGGTCTCGTAGGAAGGAAAAGCCTCTTCAATGGTGTCTTCGTATTCATTCCGCCGATTTTCAGGCACTCGAAGCAAAAAACCTATTTTCCATACGGGTGGTGTCGTCTTGTTTTCTGATATCCACGCCACCGTAGCCTCGCAGTCCATGAAGGTGTTGCCGTTGATCTGAATCGAGCATGGGATTGTGGTGCAAACCTCAAGAGGAATAGACGACTCAATCATCAATCCGCCAAAACTGATGTCCTTGTATGAAATGATTTTTCCGCTGAGTGCAGGTGCATCGAATATTGCTGTGTTTGCGTCAATGCTTTTTCTTTCGTGAACTCTTTCTTCTATCGTTGTAGGCATCGGGCGTCTCCATTTATTCGAGTATCATGTTCTTGCTAAGCGAAATGTTTTTGTGCATAAGGAAGAAGAAGACGAATACGGTCAGTGCAATTTCTTTTGCTATGGAAAATGCTCGATTACAATGTAGCAAGAAATTCAGGACAGGCTTTATGTTTTCAATTCAGATAATCAAAATAGTTTAAATATCAAAATGAATTTATTTCAAAAAAGAGATCGCCGTCACATATGTCATTATGGTGTATGATTGTAGTATGTTGTTGTTAAGTTTTATCGCGGATGTTTTAATCTGAGATGAGTGGCGAATGATTTCAACGAATCCCTAGAGGGGATAGTTTCCATGAGCGGTAACGTTGAAACCGAAAATGATCCTGCAGGAGCAAAAGCTCCCCAGGGACGCACCTTAAAAGCCCGTCCTATCATTCCCGCTAATTTATTGAAGCTGATTCATAAGCTTCAAAAAAATTATAATTTTTTCTCAGAAATGAGCGAGGGGGAAATCAGTGATTTCCTTAGAATGTGCAAACAGGAAACCTATGAGCCCAGTGCTGTTATTTTTAAGGAAGGCGCTTCTGCCGACCATTTTTATCTCATTGTGTCGGGTGAGGTTGTCATTGAAATGGATGACAAGGAGGTGGCGCGGCTTCATGCTGGTGAAGTGCTTGGCGAAATGGCGCTTTTGGAGAACATTCCGCGCACAGCAACCGCTACTGCTTCAGAGACCACGATATTGTTCTTTATCCCCGTACGAGTTCTGAATACCCGGATGCCCACCTTGGCCTACAAGGTCTTGCTTGGTGTCGCCCAGCAGATGTCGGCGAGGCTTCGGGAAGCAAACGAAAATATCGTTATTCCCAAAAATATCGAAGAAAATGATAAAACGGCCGATGGATGGCCAAAATAGTATTGTAAGTAAGCTCATTGCCCGGCGGATACCTTGAGCTGGGTCCGATTTTTCCACTTCTGTATGCGACGGACGCCTTGCCGGTGGTTCATTCTCCATTGTAATCTGACCTTATCGATACAGCTTCCAATATGATCATGAAAATGACGGTAGTTCTCCTTTTGGTAGGCGGCCTGCACTTTTTTATGACGATAATATTGGATGTTGACCTGTATCTGCTCCCGGCCATTTTGTCGGGTTTTATTCTTTTTTTTCTTGAAGGAGGTGTATGTGATGGGTGAGCGAGTTGGGATAGCCGGAATTGGCCTCATGGGGTCGGCATTGTCTGCGCATCTTATAGAGGCGGGTTTTGAGGTTCAGGGCTTTGATGTTGACGGTAAAAGAGTGGATGAATTTGCCGAACGGGGGGGCATCCCCGTGTCGTCACCCGCAGAGGCAGCCAAGGGGGCGAAGTGGATGGTCACATCACTCCCCACGAGCGATATCGTCAGGGAGGTGGTTTTTGGAGATGGGGGTATCGTCGAATCTGCTGGGGAGGGATTTATTCTTTGCGATGCGTCGACTTCGCGGCCCGAGGATTCCGAGCGTCTTGGCGCAGAACTCGCCGAGCGAGGAATCCATTTTCTTGACTCTGCTGTGAGCGGTACAAGTACGATGGCCTGGGAGAAAGATCTTATCATAATCGCAGGTGGTGATAAGGCGGATTTTGATGCCTGTAAACCTTATTTTTCCGCCATGAGCCGCGGGGCCTACCACATGGGCCCCATAGGTTCGGGTTCAGTGTGCAAATTGATCATCAACTTGATTCTTGCTGCCAATCGCCTGGCACTGGGAGAGGGGTTGGTGCTCGGAACGAAGGCCGGGATGGATATGGAAACTCTCCTTACGGTTCTAAAGGATGGCGCTTGCAGCTCGAAGACGATGATCGACAAGGGCCCCAAGATGCTTGATGCGGATTATTCGCCTCAAGGGTTGGTGCGCATCTCGCTCAAAGACTCGCGGCTCATGCTTGAGCAGGGCCAGCGTTTCGGCTCGCCGATGATGGTGACGAGCGTGTGGTCTCAGGTAGCGCAGGCCGCCTACAACAAAGGGCTGGCGGAGAAGGATTCTGTCGCTTTCTATGAGGTGTTGCGCGAGATGGCGGGCCTGGATAATCGAGCTGTATAGGGGAGGTGAGTTCCGTGGATAACACTACTTTAAATTTTGATGGACAAAGCGTCATTGTGACAGGAGGGGCGACGGGTATTGGCGAGTCGTGTTCGCATCTTTTCGCCCGGCAGGGCGCCTCTGTCACTGTGATGGATTTTGATGAAAAGGGGGCCGAGCGTGTTGCGGGCGACATTCGGGGGAAGGGGGGAGACGCTGCGACATCGATAGTGGATCTCACCGACTTTGAGGCGACCCGGAAGGCGGTGGAGGCGGTTCACAGCCGAGTTGGGCGTTTGGATGTGCTGGTTCACAGCGCTGGCGGGTTTCCGCGATACATCAGCCTTATCGACATGCCTGTTGGGGATTGGGAAGGGGTTATGGACGCCAATCTAAAGTCGATGTTTTATCTGCTCAAGGCGGCGGCGCCATTGATGATAAAGGCGGGGTATGGGCGCATTGTAACGCTGTCGAGCGCGGCGGCGCGATCGAGCAATCATTCTCCGCACTATACTTCGGCGAAAACGGGGGTTTTAGGTCTGACGCGGCAGGCTGCGCGTGAACTGGGCCCGAATGGGATTACCGTGAACGCGGTGGCGCCTGCAAGCGTAAACACCCCGAGGACGATGGCCATGCGAACGGAGGCGCAGACGGCGAAAATTGAGCAGACAACGCCTCTTCGGCGCATGTGCGAGCCCGAGGAGATTGCATGGCCTATTTTATTTCTGTGCAGCCGCGAGGGTGGGTATATAACGGGTGTTACGCTTGATGTGAATGGCGGGAGCACAATGGTTTGAGGTGAAGAAATGCGCTACCGGAAGCTGGGAAATACGGGTCTCAAAGTTTCGGAAGTTTCGTTTGGCGGCGGGGCCGTCGGCGGCCTGATGACGGACAATGAGCGGGAAGAGGAGCATTTTCGCGTGGTGAGGCGGGCGTTGGAGCTGGGGATTACCCACTTCGATACGGCGTCCTCCTATGGCGATGGGCGCTCGGAGTCGAATTTGGGACGTGCACTTGAAAAGCTGGAGGCGGAGGTGACGCTCTCAACCAAGGTGCGTCTGGGGGCCGATAGGCCCGGGGATATTGCAGGCGCAGTGGTTGCCTCGGTCGAGGAGAGCCTCGCGCGCCTGCGGCGAAAATCTGTGGACCTCATCCAGCTCCACGACCATGTGGCGCCCGAGGGCCAGTGGGGGGATATCTCGATTACGCCTGAGGAGGTGCTTGATCCTGGCGGGGTAGTAGATGGCTTTAAGATATTGAAAGATAAAGGGAAAGTCCGTTTTTTCGGCTTCACCGGCCTCGGGCGGCCCGAGTCCCTCCACGTCCTCGTTATGAGCGGCATGTTGCACTCAATCCAGGTCTACTACAATTTGCTTAACCCGACAGCCGCCTATCCTGCCCCCGCGGGCTATGAGCCGCTCGACTACGGTGGACTCCTCCTAAAAGCCGCCGAGCAGGGGATGGGCATTTTTGCCATTCGCGTTCTTGCACGGGGCGCCCTGGTGGCTAGCCCGAAGACCGGCGGAAAAGAGCCGCGCTCCCTCTCGCCGGGCTCTGGTTATTCCCGTGATGTTGAAAGGGGCCAAAAGCTGGCCTGGCTTGCCGAGGCAGAGACTTGTTCCCTCTCCCAGGCGGCCTTCCGGTTCGCACTGATGCGGCCTGAAATCTCGGCTGCCCTGGCCGGTTGCGCCAGTGTAGCCGAGGTCGAGGAGACGGTCGCATGCTCAGGAGCTCCCGGCCTTTCAGAGGCATCTGTTGAGCGCCTCGCCGGGCTCTGGGCAAGCGACTTCGCATAATGGCGCGGTCGCGCAAGTTTGTAGGCTCGATGAGTTTGATATCGATTCGGAAATATACCAATTTTAAAGTTTGAAACCGAATTTTTTTATCCGTTTTTTCTAGGGAGGGGAGCACTCACATGCAATATCCATTTACAGATGAACAACTGGCAATCGCAGAGTTGGCCCGCAATTTTATGGAGCGCGAGGTGGCCCCCGTCGGCGGTGAGATAGATGCCCGCCCGGACCCCAAGGATTGCTATCCAAAAGAGTTGATCAACAAGGCCTCAAAGCTCGGGCTTCGCACGATAGCGTTGCCTGAGGAATATGGCGGGATGGACGCTGATATCTTCACAAAAACGCTCGCCCTCTGGGAAGGCGCTCAGATAGAGGTTGGAACGATTAAATGCCTGAGCCAGTGCTGGAAAGCCACAACAATTCTCTCGAAGGCCGGCACCAAGGCTCAGAAGGACCATTGGTTTCCGAAATTCGCCGCCGATGATAATGCCGTTTGCTCCCTCGCCTCGACCGAACCCGACCACAGTACCGAAAATCGCCTACATGGCGGCGATCCCAAACTCGGCATGCGGACAACAGCCGTTAAAGACGGAGATCATTTCGTCATCAACGGTGCTAAACGCTACACCTCACTCATTGGCGAATCGAAGTTGATTGTTTTTTATGCGCGGACCGACCCCGATGCCCCGATGAATAAAGGTGTAACCGCATTTCTTCTCGATGGCTCTGAGGAAGGAATTTCTTTTGGCCAAACTCATAACAAAATGGGCTACCGCCTCTACCCGAATAGGGAGAGTTACTACGACAACGTACGTGTTCATAGGGATAACGTTTTAGGAGAAGTAAACGGCGCCGCTGCCGTCCGAGCCCATGCCTTCCGGGGTAGTGCCGAGCTCGCAGCCTGTAATACGGGTCTTGCCCGCAGTCTTTACAAAATTTGTTATGAACATGCCAAGGAACGTGTTCAGGGCGGCAAGCCCATCATCGAGCACCTGACGATTCGCCATATGCTTGCCGAGATGATCATGAACATCGAGGTGGCAGAACAGTTCATGTGGCGAATCTGCTGGGGGGCTGAAAATGACGAGACATTCACCTCTCGGTTTACCCGATCTGGCAAGGTATTCAGCGATAAGGTGGGTCTGAAGACCATCGAACTGGGGCTCGATGTTCTCGGTGGAATGGGAATAATGCGCGAAGGGCCGAGTGAGAAAATTGTGCGAGACATCCTAACGTTCCTCCATGGGGATGGAACGGATTCTGCCACCTTGCTGGAGGCGGCGAATACATTGGAGAGCCCTGCCTAATCGTTACTTGCGACATGTGTTGCTTCAAAATAAGAAAGAGAAGGATTTGTGAAAAGTCCCGGAAAGATTGTCGTATTTCCAGTAATTATTTTAACCCTTCTGGTGGGCGCCCTTTGGTTTGTCCAGAAGGATTTTTCAAGGTTGCCCGTCTATGGCGATCTCCCTGATTTTTCTTTGATCGACTCGGAAGGGAAGTCAGTAGAATTAAGCACTTTGAAAGGAAAGGTATGGGTATCTGATTTTATTTTTACCCGTTGCGAGGATACATGCCCCCTCGAATCTGCAGAAATGGCCAGTCTACAGAAAGATTTTGAGAGTGAACTCAATTTCCGGCTCGTCAGCATCACCGCCGATCCGGACTTCGACAGCCCTCTTGTCCTGAAGAAATATGCCGAACGATTTAATGCAGACCCCCAGAAATGGTTCTTTCTTACGGGGGAGAAGAAGAGAATTCAAAATCTTGTTATGAAAGGGTTCAGGCTGGCTATCGCGATTAGCGGCGCTTCTCATCTTCCGATTTTCAATTCAAAAAATAGCGTGGCGACGATAATTGGAAATATTCTGGTTCCGACAGCCTCTGCACATGCAAACCATGACCATGGGGAAAATAAAAAACTAGGTGTTGAAATTACTCACAGTTCACGTTTTGTTCTCGTGGATCAGTCGGCACAAATTAGAGGTTATTATCACAGCAACGATCCTGATTCCTTGAAGAAATTAAGAATAGACATTCGAAGCTTGCTTTAGAGCATAATTCAAGAGATCAAAAAAAATATTGGATAAAGAAAATTGATTGGTTATCGGATGAAAAAAATAAAAGTCCCGTGGTGTATGGCTTTGGGGTTGAGCGGGAGCTTGTTTTTCTCTCCCCTCAGAATAAAGATGTAAAGCGTTAAAAGTAGATGTATGACTATAATAAAGAATTAATGTTAGAATACGGCCAGTTATTTGGATGAAGTCGAGCTTTTTATTCCTTTTGGTGTTGTTGCGTGGCAGCGGCATATAGGGTGCCGACCTTGTGACTAACACCCTGAACGAGGGGAGTAATCGCCAATGTCTGATGAAATTGATGGAAGTGGTGTTCCGATCCAAGACCATCCTCACTATATCGCCAATCTAAAGGGAAATTACGGTTTTTTTGCCGATATGCAGGATGATGAAATTTATCAATTTCTTCGTTTATGCCATCGGCAAGAATTTGACGAGGGGGCCACGATTTTCAATGAGGGAGATGACGCTGAAGATTTTTTTCTTATTCTCTCGGGCGAAATCGTTATCACGGCCGGAGGGCAGGAATTCTCACGTTTGCGAACGGGGCAAATATTCGGTGAGATGGGCATTCTCGAACATGAAGGACGAAATGCCTCTGCCAGTGTTTCGGAAAAGGCCGAAGTGTTTTCCGTGTCTCGGGAAATTTTAGAAACCAAAGTGCCCGCTCTTGGATTTAAGATAGCCTGCAATATCGCACTGCAGCTCTCCAGTAAGCTTAGGCAAGCAGACGAGCAACTAAAAAATCCCCCCGCCGCTGGTGGGTAGCCGGAAGGGGGAGTTCGTCTTGCGTAATTATCCTTGGATTTGAATTCTCTTTTTTATTTATTCGATTTCGTAGGTGGCACCCACATTCCCTTTTTGATGGTTTCGTTCATCTTGTCTTCATGTGTGGGGAGGGAGGTGCCGCTCGATAGGCGCTGAGAGGCCTCTTTGTCCATGAGGTCAAATATTCTCCGTTCCCTATCCTGCATCAAACGGCTCCATTCACGGAGTTCTTTGTTCGGGGTGGTTTCAGTGGTCGATCCGATCATTTCACGGAACAATTCTCTTCTATAGTTCATCATCTCGCGGCTCTTTCCGGGCGCGGAAAAAGGGTACGCAAAGGTGCGATCAGCAATTTTTATATTGGGCGGATTTATTGTTTAAGTAATCCTGATACAAAATGAGGTGGAAATCAAGACATAAAATACTTTAACCCAATGCCTGAAAACATCATTTGTTTTAGGGGGTAAGTGATATTTGGTGCCAAATATTGGGGAAATTACTACTTCATTACATGTCCATGACAAGATCTAGACATATTGAAAAGGGGTGTTTGTTAGGATTCTTGTCAGTGGTCAACGCTCACCTAGGACCCTGCCAAGTAGTTCTCAAGATTTTTTCTCAAATCCTCCCTTACAACCTTCCTGGCCACCGAGTGGGGCGCCGAGCCCCGCTCTTTTTTTTTATGGAATCTGAGCTGGGAATTGAAATTTCATGTTGATGAAAAGTGTGTTTCAAGGGAAATGAAATGTGGTGTTTTGGGTTTGATTTCAGCTAGTTGAGGATATTTCCCGGATAATTTCTTCCAGGATTTCATCTGCCCTCTCGTTGGGGACCTGGCAGGTCCCGGCCGCCTCATGGCCGCCGCCGCCCCGCTCAAACATTCGCACCCCGATATTATATGGGGAGCTCCTATCAAAAATGGATTTTCCAACAGCAAATACTGTGTTCTTTTTCCCCTGGCCCCAAATGACATGAATCGAAATGTTGCTCTCGGGAAACAGGACATAGGGCCAAAAGCGGTTTCCCGCAAAGATTACATCCTGCTCCCGAAGATCGATTACAAGCGTTTTTTCGTTGTGGCGTGCACAGGACTCAAGTTGCTCCTTGAATTTCTCCTCAAGAACGAAGTAGCGATCCGAGCGCTCGGTTACGTCAAAATGATTCATCACCTGCTCGATAGGTTGTTTGCGGCAATTGTCTGTCAGATTTAGCATTAGCGCCTGGTCGGTTTTCTCAAAATTCCTGAATCGCCCAAGTCCGGTTCTGGGGTCGAGCAAGAAATGAAGAAGTATCCAGCCGCGCGGACGCAGTATTTCTTCACGCGTAAAAAGACCCGAGTCCGTCTTGTTGACGGCCGCGAGCATCTCTTGCACATAGCCCGGAAACACGGACTCTGCCCCAAAGTGGTCGTACACCACCTGGGCGGCTGATGGCGCATTTGGGTCGAATATGTAGTTTCCCTTCGATGGTACGCGATTTGCCTCGCTTAGATGGTGATCAAAAACGAGGTAGGCGCCTTCTGTATAAGGAAGGTTCGTGATGATGTCGCGGTCGCTGACATTCACCTTGCCATCTTGCATGTCCTTGGGATGGGCGAATTCAATTTCATCGATCATTCCGAGTTCTTTAAGAAGAACCGCACCTACCAGGCCGTCAAAGTCATGGCGGGTGATCAGGCGAAATTTCCTCTGGTAGCTCATATTACGATCCTCTGGCATTTCAGAATACAATCCGCTGGAGGGTGGTAGGATGTCAATGCCCAGGTATGTACTTTATCCCCTGCTGGAATTGCGCCCCCACAGGGGTTGCGCCCCCATAGGGGTTGCGGTCAGACGTATGGCCAATTAGTTTGATGTTTCAAACCTTTTGAAGGGAGAAAATAGGTGGCCATCGGTCTGATTGAAAATTTCCGGGCCGTGTTTTATGCGCCTTTCTATGCGGCATTTTCCCTTGGGGCCTATGAGGCCGAGGGCGTCGAGGTGGCGCACAAAAAATCCTCCGGGCCTGCCCAGACATCGAAGGCCGTTCTTTCTGGAGACGGGGATGTCTTCTGGGGCGGTCCCATGCGCGTGCTCGTGGCAGGAGATTCGAATCCTGATTGCGGTCTTGTCTCGTTTTGCGAGGTCGTGGCGCGGGACCCGTTTTTTCTCGTTGGTCGCGGGGCGGTGCCGGAGGGAGGGTTTTCCGGATATGCCGGAAAGAGGATTGCCACCGTGAGCGAGGTGCCAACGCCATGGATGTGTTTTCAGCATGATCTTCTCCAAGCGGGAGTGGAGCCGGGGGCTCTTGAGCGTATAGCCGATCGTTCAATGACGGAGAACGCCGAGGCCCTCCGCGCAGGTGAAATTGATGCGGTCCAGGTGTTTCAGCCTTTTGCCGAGGAGTTGCTTGTAGAAGGGAATTTCCAGATATGGTTTGCAGCGGCCTCTCGCGGGCTGACGACATACACCGCCTTTAATACAACAAAAGAATTCTTGGAGCGTGAGCCGGATGCGCTTTTGAAAATGACCCGGGCCATGTACCGCACCCAAAAATGGATTGACAACAACAGCGCCGAGGCATTTGCCGGGTGCATTGCTTCCTACTTTCCCGAAATGTCTCATGATCTTCTGTCCCGGGCTATTGCTCGCTATAAGTCACTTGGTATATGGAACAAAACACCTATGCTGGAGCGCGAGGGCTACGAGCGGCTCCGGGCATCGTGCATTTCGGGCGCTCTGATCCGGGAGGGGATCCCATATGATGCGGGCGTCGATATGAAATTCGCCGAATTGGTTATTGATGAAGATCCGGACACGCTCTAGGGTTGGATTTATTTATGAATCATTCATGAGGAGAGAGTATGAACACTGAGAGCGCTAAATCACTCGCCGATAGAATCGCCGCAAAACGCGGCAGGCGCTATCCGGCCCACGAGTTTATTGCAGAAAAATTTCCAGACTACATGGAGGCGCTTCTCAATCTGGACGAAGTTATCCGCGAAAAAGACCGTCTCTTTGATGAGAGGATGCACGAGCTGTTTCACATTCTCGCTCTCGCCGTGGCGGGCTCGAACCCCCATAACCAGCCCCACCTCCGCCAACACCTTAAAAAGGGTTTGCAACTCGGGCTTAAGCCCGAGGAGATTGGCGAGGCGCTGATGGTGTGCGTGAATCCTTGCGGGGCCAAGGTGCTGACCTACGGCGTCACCTGCATGCTAGAGGCGATGGAGGAGCTAAAAGCCGAAGGCTGGGAGGCGCCCGAGTAAACTTGAGCTACGCCGTTGCGTTAATGACAGCTTCTCGCGGGGGCGTATAAATTCCAATATAGGTTATCGGCGTCAGCGCCTCGACACCGTGGAGGACCCCCTTGGGGATATGAACCACGCCGGGCGCCTCAATCTCGCGGGTCTCGCCTTCGACGGTAAAGCGGGCTTTTCCTTTCTGTAAATAGACAAGCTGCTCGTTGTCGTGGGTATGTTCTTGTGTAGTGCCCGCCTCCCGCTCGATATAGACGAGCATGACATCTTTACCAACGACCAATTGGCGCTTTCGCCCCGGCATGTCTTGCTCATCAATTTGGTTTAAATCGTAGAAATATTGCATGGTGATCTCCTTGGGCTGAAAATTAGTAAAACTTGATTTGCAAGGCTCAAATGTAGCCTATTTGAATTTGATTTGCAGACTTTCCCTCCAAGGGTTGCGCCCGCCTCGCCTTCCCATTTACCTTGTAGGTATTCAACGATTCATCCTTCGACGGCCCGCTATGAGACGGGCAGGGACGCCTTGTAGGCCGGTTCCGTGGAGAAGGGTCACATCCATCAGGAGATGAAATGTCACGTTTACCAGTTATGTCAGTTGATGAATACAGCGACAAGCAACGGAAAATTCACGACCGGATCACTTCGGGCAAGCGCGGCGGATTTCGGGGGCCTTTTCATATGTGGGTCCACAGCGCGGGTTATCTCGATGTTCTCGAAAAGGTGGGGGGGTTCCTGCGCTACGATAGCGCCTTGTCCCCGCGCCTTAGCGAAATGGCGATATTGATCACAGCGCGTTTCTGGAAGGCGCAATACGAGTGGTTCGCTCATGAGCCTCATGCCCTGAAGGGCGGCCTTGACCCCGAGATTATCAAAGCGATCTCCGAGAGTCGGCGACCCGAGAACATGCAGCCCGATGAGGAGGCGCTCTATGATTTTTGCACCGCGCTGCATGAGACTCACGAAGTGAGTGACGCCGTTTTTCAAAAGGCCCTCGATCAGTTCGGTCAAAATGGTGTGATCGACGTAATCGGACTCATCGGTCACTACACAGGCGTGTCGATGACGCTGAACGCCTGCCAGGTGGAAATTCCCGATGGAAAAGAAAATCCCCTGAAATAATTTCTTGTGCATCGGAAAGGGTGAAAGACAATGGCTGGAATGAAAGGGTTTGACTTGAGTGGTTCTGCCGCGTTTGTCACAGGCGCGAGTCGTGGTCTCGGGCGCGCCGTTTCATTAGCGCTTGCAGAGGCCGGGGCCGATGTTGCCTTGGGCGCAACCAGAGCCGATCTTCTTGAGGAAGTGGCCGGGGAAATCCGGGCTTTGGGCCGTCGCGCTTTTGTTTGTCCGCTCGATGTGGCGGATCCTGTCTCGGCGAGGGAATCGGTCGAAAAAGTGGCGGGAGAGATGGGTCGCCTTGATGTGCTCGTTAACGCGGCGGGAATCTGTCCCCGGGTAGGCCTTCTTGATACCTCGGATGATGAACTTGAGAGCACATTTGCCGTAAATGTTTACGGCACCTTTCGCCTTTGCACTTCTGCGGTTCCCCATATGCAAAAGCCGGAGGTTCAAAAATCAGGCGGCGGGCGCATCGTGAATTTCGGCTCCGTTGCCGGTCTCCGCGCCCGGCCCGGCCTGCCCGTTTATGCGGCAAGCAAGGCCGCTGTCCATAACCTCACTCAGGCCATGGCGGTGGATTGGGCACCACTCGGTATTAGGGTAAATACAATTGTCCCTGGCCAGTTTGACACTGACATGGGAGAGCCCTTGATGAGCAATCCCGAGGCGCTTGCCGCTTATGTGAAAAAAATGCCGATGGGCCGTGTTGGCCAGCCCGAGGAGATGCCTCCGCTAGTGATCTATCTTTGCTCGCCAGCTTCTTCCTATGTGACGGGCGGCCTTTTCGTCATGGATGGTGGACTTACTCTCCAGTAGTCAGTCACCTACCTTGCAGTCGATATTTTTTGAAAGGGAAAAACATGGGGCCTACCTACCGCATCGGTGTCGATGTTGGTGGCACGTTTACCGATCTTGTCATCGCCGATGACGGCGGGCGAATTATATGCCTGGCCAAGGCGGCCTCGCGCCCGTTTAGCCCCGAGGAAGGTGTTGTCGAGGCTCTGGGGCGCGCTGCCGCCATGTTGAATATCGACACGAAAACACTTCTTAGTGCCTGTGGGTGTTTCGTCCACGGCACGACGGTTGCGACGAATGCCCTGCTCACCGGAAAGGGAGCTAGAGCCGGACTACTCACGACAGAGGGTTTCCGTGACGCACTGACCATCCGTAGGGGTTTGCGTGAAAATGTTTGGGACCATCGGGCACCCAATCCGCCCTTGCTGGTTCCGCGTCATCTCAGCCTTCCGGTGGTTGGGAGAATCGGCCGGGGAGGGGAGGAGACAGCTCCGCTCGATGAGGCCAGTGTCGATCTGGCGGCGGAGATTTTTGTGCGTGAAAAAGTCGAGGCCATAGCCGTTTGTCTGTTCAACGCCTATCTAAACCCATCCCATGAAGAGCGTGCTGGCGAAATTCTTGCCAAAGCGCTTCCGGACGCCTACATCACCCTGTCATCGCACACAGCGCCAATCATGGGTGAGTACGAGCGCACCTCGACGGCGGCGGTCAGCGCCTTTCTTGGCCCGCGCATTTCTGGTTATCTCCAGGAACTAGAAAATGCGCTTCGGAATATGGGCTATGAGGGGCCCCTCATGCTCCTTCAGAGCAACGGTGGGATGGCGACCGTGGCCCACTGCCGCCGTCATCCGGCCTCCCTTGTTCTCTCCGGGCCTGCAGCGGGCGCGGCGGCGGGGCGAATTTATGCCGAGGCGGGCGGGGTCAAAAGCGCCGTTTTCTTCGACATGGGCGGTACCAGTTGTGATGTTACCCTCCTGCGCGATGGAAAGCCGGGGATGGTGGATCAGTCCGCCGTCGGCGGCTATCACGTGGCGCTTCCCTCTGTTGAGGTACACACCATCGGCACCGGGGGCGGCGCCATCGTCTGGGCGGATCCGGGCGGAGGGCTCCGTGTGGGGCCCGATAGCGCGGGAGCCGAGCCGGGTCCTGCGAGCTATGGAAAAGGTGGTGAGCGGCCCACCATCACGGATGCCCATCTCATTCTGGGTCGGTTGGACCCGCGCGGGCTGCTGGATGGCGAGATGCCGTTGAGCGCGGAGAAAGCCGAGTCAGCCTTCGCAAGGGTGGCCGAGGCGCTGGGGATGAGCGTCCCCGAGGCGGCGGCGGGCGCGGTTCGACTGGCGAGCCGCCAGATGGCGGGCGCAGTCGAGACAATATGTGCGCGGCACGGGGCCGACCCCCGGCAGATGGCCCTCGTCGCGGGCGGCGGGGCAGGAGGGCTCTCGGCGGCGGCGGTGGCGCGCCACTGCCACATGTCGCACATCATCGTTCCGCGCGAGGCGGCAGGGGTGTGTGCCGTCGGGATGGCGGGGAGCCCGATTCGATATAACCGATTGAAAAGCCGAACGTTGCGGCTAGATGAGACCCCCGCCTCGGTCCTTGAGGGCGAAATCAATACCCTCAGGGAAGAGCTCGCACGCGATATTGAGAGCGCCGGAAGCGCCCCAGGGGATTTCACCCTCACCTCGGCCCTGGACATGCGCTACCCCGGCCAGGCCTGGCACCTTTCTGTTGAGGTCGAGTGCACATTAAACGATGGTGCAGCCACTAGCATTGCCGAGCGCTTTCACGAGACCCACAAATCAACCTACGGCCACCATCGCCCCGGCGAGCCCGTCGAGATTACCGGCTTCAGGGTCCGTGCCGAGGCCGAACAACCACCCCTTGTTTTTGACACAGCGCCCGGTGCCGACGTCGTGGCGCAGCCTCAATCTCATCGCCGCGCTTATTTCGAGGCAACCGGTAGCTGGGAGGAGGCCGCCGTCTGGCGCGGAAGTGATTTAATCGCCGCCTCCGTTGTCGAGGGCCCGGCCATCGTCGAGGAGCCGACCACCACGATTCTCATCGAGCCCGGCGATACCCTTCGCCTGGGCGGCGGTGGCGCATTCATTATCGAAGTCGCCCCGGTTGGGGCCGCCCCGGCTAAAGCCGTCGAAGTTGAGTCCCCAAAAAATGTGAAAACCGGGGCCACAGACCCCATCAGCCTTGCCATCTTGCAGCAGCGCCTCGACGTCATTGCCCGCGAGATGGGCATCATCATGCAGCGCACGGCCCGCTCGACCATCTTTAGCCAGGCACACGATTTCTCATGTTTTATTTGCGACCCCGAGGGCCACCTTGTTTCCCAGGCCGACGGCCTGCCCATCCACACCGGCAGCGGCGGTTTTGCCGTACGGGGGGTGTTAAAAGATTTTGCAGGCGACATTAATCCCGGCGATTTATTTCTCTTAAACGATCCCTACATGGGGGGCGGCAACCACCTGCCCGACTGGACCGTCATCGCCCCGGTGTTCGTGGGAGGCGATCTGGCCGGATTTGTCTCGAATCGAGCGCACCAGGTCGATGTGGGCGGCGGCGTCATCGGGACCTATAATTCTGATGCCACAGAAATTTTCCACGAAGGATTCAGGATCACCCCGGTAAAAATCCACGAGAGGGGCGAGGCGCGCGCCGATCTTATCCGTCTTATCCTCGCCAACACCCGCGCCCCCGAGGTGATTGCCCACGATTTTGCCGCCATGGTGGGGAGCACCCACATTGGCTCAAAACGCCTTGCCGAGATTGGCGCGGAAATGGGGCAGGCCGCGCTTGTTGCCGGGCTCTCGGGGCTTTTGGATTACTCCGAGGCCCTGATGCGCGCCGAGCTTGAGGTGATACCCGACGGTGTTTACACCGCCACCGAGTACATGAATACCGATTGTTTTGAGCCCGCCGAGATTCCCGTAAAACTCACGCTCACGAAAAAAGGCACCGACATCACCGCAGATTTCACGGGCTCGGCTCCCCAGATGAAGGGCTACAAGAACAGCCCCATCGCCAACACCTGCTCGGCCCTTTATGTTGGCCTCTCCTCGATGATGGACCCGCTCATTCCCCACAACGAGGGCACCTACCGGCCCATCAAAATCATTGCGCCCGCAGGCACCGTCGTGAACGCCTCGTTTCCGGCCCCGGTGACGCTTTGCACCGTCTTTCCCTCGCACGAGATTGCCCAGTGCGTCTGGAAGGCGCTGGCAGATGTCGCGCCGGGCCGCGTGTCTGCGGCCTGGGCCAAAACCGCCTACCCGGTAACGGCGGGCTTTGATGTGCGCGGCGAGTTTTTTGTTGTCTACCACTGGGGGGGCGGCCCCGGCGCGGGGGCAGTCGAGGGCCGCGACGGCTTTCCCCTCATCGGGAACATGCCCACCCTGGGGGCGCTCACCATTCCGAACTTAGAGCACTACGAGCAAGACTACCCGGTGCGCTTTATCAGGCAAGAGCTTCGCATGGACGGGGGCGGCCCCGGCCGCTGGCGCGGGGGCACGGGCGTTTACTATGAGGCCGAAATCGATGCCCCTGTTTCGTGCTCAACGAGGGGGGAATCTTGCCGAACGGTCACGACTTTTGGTCTTCATGGCGGCGGCCCCGGCGCCATCGCGCGCGTTATGTTCGGTGAAAACGGCAAACTTTCCGACCTTCCCCAGTACGCCAACGTCGATCTTCCCCCCGGCAGGCTCCTTATTGAGGGGCCGGGTGGCGGCGGGTTTGGCGAGCCATTTGATCGCCCCTTTGAGACCGTTGCTGCCGATGTGAAAGACGGAGTTGTTTCGGTTAAAAGCGCGCGGGAGGATTATGGCGTGGTTGTTGACCCCGAGACGTTTGAAGTTGATGAGAAGGCAACGGGGAAGGTGAGGGGGGGGCAAGATGAGTATTTCAACTCTTTATAAATACAAGTCATTGAGCACAACGGAAGAGTTGAAACACGCCAGAAGTCTGATCTGTGATAGTGAAATATATTTTTCCTCGCCACTGGATTTTAACGATCCATTTGATTGTCGGCCTGGATTTAGAATTGGAGAAACAGAAGAAGACAAAGAAAAATTTGTTGGAGAATTAATAGAAATTACCCCCGAACACATGGCAATGATAGATAAGACAAAATTAGAGACGACAATTAGAAATAATTTTTTAAAAGAATGTGAAAATATGGGAGTAGGTCTATGTTGTTTCAGTGAAATTAATGATGAAATTTTAATGTATTCGCATTACTCAAGTTCACACCAAGGATTCTGTTTGGAGTTCGAGGTGCCAAATGAAACTTCTTTTTTTGGAAGTGCCCGAAAGGTTAACTATTCAAATGAATATCCAATAGTCGATCCTCTCTCTCATTCTCCCGAGAAAGATTTGGAAAATATGTTCTTATCTAAATCAAGGAAATGGGAATATGAAAAAGAACGAAGAATTTTTGCGTTTAATTTAGCAAGCACTACTCGGAAATTTCCAGAAGAACTTTTGAAAGGTATAATTTTTGGTTGTCGGATGGAAGAGGATTACAAGATTCTTTTTCGTGAATGGGAGAAGAAAAGAAGTTCGCCACTCCAATTTTACGAGGCGCGAATCAAGGAAAAAGAATACGGGCTCGATATCGATCCGGTTGATTGATGGAGATGGGTGTTCTCGTTTTTCCCTCACCCTAACCCTCTCCCGGGGGGAGAGGGAACATCGGTTCTTCCCATCCCCCCCGCCATGCTATCCTTTCCCCATACAATCATCCGATTCATAAACGCGGAGGCTTATTAATGCCGACCGAATACGCCTGGTTCCTGCCAACGGGGCAGTACGGGGACGGCCACAAGATTAACGCCAAGGTGGCCGAGCGCCCGCCGACGGTGGAATATCTGAGCGAGGTGGCAAGAGCCGCCGAGGGGGCGGGGTTCGTGAACCTGCTCGTGCCCACGGGGACGCATTGCATGGACGGCTGGGTGATGTCGGCGGCCATTGCGGAGCGAACGGACAAGATTAAATTCTGCGTGGCGTTCCGGCCCGGATTAATGAGCCCGGTGTTGACGGCCCAGCAGGCGGCAACGTTCGACATCATAACGGGGGGCCGCCTCACGGTGAATGTGGTGACGGGCTCAACGGCGGTGGACCAAAAGCGCTATGGCGATTATTTGAACCACGATGAGCGTTATGCGCGAACCGATGAGTTTCTCGATATCGTGAAATCTGTCTGGCGCGGGGAGGGCCCGGTTGATCACAAAGGAGATTTGTACGAGGTCGAGGGGGCTGTGATCTACGCAAAACCCGTCAACAAGCCCTATCCGCCGATTTACCTTGGCGCAAGCTCGGATGCCGGGCGGCGCTGCGGGGCGCGGCATGCCGATGTGCACATGATGTGGACGGGCGAGGTCGAGGAGGCCGCGCAGGATGCAGAGGATATGAAAAAACGCGCCGCCGAGTTTGGAAGAGCGGACGAGATAACACTTGGCTTAAGGATGCACATCGTCTGCCGCGAGACAAAGGCCGAGGCCCGCCGGGCGGCCGAGGCGATGATTGAGGGGACGGATATCTCGAACATTCAGGTGTGGTCCGACATGCGCAACAAGACCGAGAGCGAGGGCCAGCGGCGCATGAACGCGCTGGGCGCAAGGGACTCTCTCTGGGTGACGGATACGCTCTGGATGGGGGTCAACGCGGTCAGGGCCGGGGCCGGGGCAACCCTGGTGGGCACCCCCGACATGGTGGCGGGCGCTTTGCGCGAATACGTAGAGGCCGGGTGCGGGACGTTTATCCTCTCGGGCTGGCCGCATTTGGAGGAGGCCGAAATTTTTGGCCGCGAGGTAATGCCCCTCTTGAAAGACACCGAGCCTGTGGTGTTGTAATCGTCGCTTTTCCTTGCTGTAATTTATTTTCTGAAAAAAACTATAGCCGCTCGACCGTGCCGCTTTCTGCCAGTGCGCTGGCAGCTTCATCAAACACGTCTATCGTTTTGTCGATGTCGGCCTCGGTGTGCGCTGCCGAGGTGACGCCCCCGGTGTAGCTCATCAGATCAACGCCGCGAACGCGGAGGGCGCGCTGGAGGGCCGCGACCGTTTTGGGCGGGATGCTTTTTAGCTCGGCGGCGCCGAGGCCATCGATGGTGCCGGGGCGCTTCACGGGGCCGAGATAGATGTGGCAGGTGGACGAGGGTCCGTAGGCGGCGCCTGCGATTTCACGGCGCAGTAGGACGCGGTTCATTCCCTCGCGGAGGCGGGCCGCCATGGCGTCGGCATGGCGCTGGGGCTCGCCGGTTTTGAATATGCCGAGCGCGGCGATGCCTGCGGCGGCCGATAGCGGATTGGCGTTGAAGGTGCCCCGGTGGAAGACGCCAGCGCGCTTGCCCTTGAACTCAACGGCTGGGTCGAGGAGGCGCATGACCTCGGGGCTCCCGGCGACGGCGCCGCCGGGCAGGCCGCCCGTCAGGTTCTTGGCCAGGGTGGTGATGTCGGGGGTTACGCCGGATAAAGCCTGCATCCCGCCCGGGCTCCAGCGAAAGCCGGTGATGACTTCATCGAAAATGAGCAGCGCGCCGCTCTTATCGGCGAGCTGCCTCAGGTCTTCGAGGAAATTATCGGGGATAGGCACCGTTCCCCACGAGGCGCCAGAGGGCTCTAGCACGATAGCGGCGATGTCCGGGTTGGCATCGATGGCGGCAGCTGCGCTTGCCGCGTCGGCCTGGCAGAGGACCGAGGCGGCGTCCACGGCGGGGAGGATGCCGTGGCTGTGGGGCTCACCAAAGGGCAGCTTGATGCCGACCGAGGTGTCATCGCCCCAGCCGTGGAAGTGGCCCTCGAAGCGGAGGATTTTCTCGCGGCCGGTGGCGGCGCGGGCGAGGCGAAAGGCCAGGGTGTTGGCCTCGGTGCCCGAGCCCGTGAAGCGTATCTGTCTTGCCGAGGGGTAGAGTTCACTGATGAGCGTGGCCCATTCGACCTCAAGGGCGGTCAAGCCCGAATAGAGGGTGCCCCGCGGGGCCTGGCGCACGATGGCGCTGGTGATGGCCGGGTGGGCGTGGCCGAGAAGCAGGGCGGCGCTGCCCATCGAATAGTCGATGTACTCGTTGTCGTCTGCGTCCCATTTGCGAGAGCCCTGGGCGCGCTCGATAAAGAGGGGAAACGGGTCGGCGGCGCGGAGCTCGCCATTGAGGCCACCGGGGAGCCTGGTGCCTGCTTTGGCGAAAAGCTCTTTTGAGCCCGCATGAGTACTCTCAAAATTATCGCTCACTACAGTTATCTCCAATGGGTAGGGCGTTTAGCGTTTTGTTTTTTTCTTTTTGTTCTTCTTGATATTACTCCGGATAATTTTGGCTCTTTCCGAAAATCGTTTTCCGTCCCTCTCGTTGGTTTTGTAGAGAAGGGCTAAGGATTCGAGAGTTAGAGCGATGGCCGGGTGGTTCTTGCTGAATTTTTTCTGCCGGATACGCAGCGCTCGTTTTAGTAAATCTGCCGCCTCGCGGAATTTGCCGGGGTCAACCTGAAAAATGTAGCTGGTTGCCAGTTGATGAAGACTCTTGGCCACCTCGGGATGATCTGAGCCATATATCTTCTCGCGAATTTCAAGGGCACGCTGATGATGTGCCACGGATTTTTCGAATTCGCCCTTGCGCAGGTAAAGGTTCCCTAAAAAGGCGAGGCTTGAGGCGACGCGAGGGTGCTTGGGCCCAAGTGTTTTTGTGTGAATGTCGAGTACCCGCTTCAGGATAGGTTCAGCCTTGTCATATTTTCTTTGCTTGAGGTAGAGACTGGTAAGATTATTCAGGGAAAAAAGCACTTGCGGGCTCCTGTCGCCCAGAATTTTTTCCCGCATTTTCATGGAAGCGATATAGAGAAGTTCGGCCTTCGGCAGTAAGCCTTGTATCTGATAGATATCAGCGAGATTATTCAGACCTACTGCGACATGGAGATTGTTGGGCCCCAGGTTTTTCTGAACGATAGCCAAAGAGCGCCGAAGGAGTCCCTCGGCGACTGGCAGATTTCCCTTGATTCTCAGGGAGATGGCCAGATTATTGAGAGTCTTGGAAATCACGATGTGCTCCTTGCCCAGATATTTTTCCTGTAAGGCGAGCAGGCGCTTAAGAAGAGGTTCTGCGGACAGGAATTTTCGTTGCGGAAACATCGACAATGTCAGGAACTCGAGGGTTTCGGTGATCTTGGTGTGCCCGGGGGGCAGGGTTTTGTCAAAAACCGCGAGGGCTCGCCGGTAGAGAGGCTCGGCCTGGCTGTATTTTTGTTGAAGTCGGTAGATGTCGGCTAATTTCTTGAGGCTCCGACCCACTTTGAGATGGTAGCGACCAAGCTTTTTTTCTCGGATGGCGAGGGCACGCCGGAAAAAGGCAGCCGCTTTTTTTTGTTTGCCCTGCGATTGAAGAAAGCCGCCGATGTTGTTGAGAGTGTCGGCGACTTTTGGATGCTCGGCGCCCAGCGCTTTCTCGCGAATCTTGAGTGCGCGGCTGAATAACGAGAGCGCCTCGGCATTGCGCCCTTTCATTTGCTGAACAATTGCCAAGTTACCAAGGGTCGATGCCAGGCGGGGATGTGCGGGGCCGAGTTTTTTCTCGAGAAGCTCGAGAGCGCGGCGCAGGAGGGGTATTGCGGTGTCTATGTTCTTGGCGTTTAGGTGTTTAGTTGCCTGGGCCTCGAGTTGTTTCGCCTCTGTGAGAGGCCCGGTAGCCGCAAATACGGGGGCTGTGATTAATCCCGCAGAGATTATTTGTATCGCGAGTAATTTTAGTGTTGATGTCATGCTTCTTATTCTCCCGCGGGTGGTTTTTATTAGCGTGCGCCGATCGTACCTGTCCATACTACTTAATCACCCCTTGTGATTGAAAGTGGTTTTCTCGATGGGCAAAAAAAACCGGCCCCCCCGCCCCTTGGCAACTAAGCCGGGAGGAAGGAGAGCCGAAATGCAATCAATGTTAGGGTGTAAATGCGCTTGCTTCAGCGCTTTCGGAAGTTCTTGTTGCGCCCAAAAGAGTTGATGCATCAAATGCAAGGACCGCGAAACGGTAGCTATTGCTGCTAATGAGTAAACCGCTGGGAACCTGGATGCCGGACTGTAGCTGAGTGGCGGTTGCCATGGTGGGTCCAGACACACCGTCGAAAATAAACTCGATAGCTCCGGTAGTAATGTTCTCGGCGATGATTTGGTAGTACGCCGCCGAGGCTCCGACGGCCGTGAGCTGGCTCGATGTCAGCGCGGTGCCGATGATGGTGGGTGTGGTGCCCGAACCCGAGACGGTCGGCGCCGAAGGATTCGGAAGTAGTGCCGCGACGCCCGAGAAGAGCACAGTCCTCGTAATGCTCGGGGTGGACGTGTTCGGCTCGAAGACCTCAAATTTATAGGTGCCGGTAATGCCCGTTGTCGGAATCGTTCCCAGCAGGGAACTGGTGAGATCTTTTTCGAAAAACTCCTTCCGCACGTCTTCGGACATGAGGGAGCCTAATTTAAATGTCTCCTCCGGGAAAACCAATGCCTGGAAGGTTTGGAAAATAGGGATAGGAATGTTGGAATTTGGCACCGTCACTTTGACATCTACCGTGCTAATCCCGTTGCTGTCCTTGACGAATATATAGGTGAACATCTCGGCGGTGGTGCCGTCCGGCGCCGTTGAGAGGAGAACACCCACGATCTGCCGATCGAGGGAGTCCCTGAGAATCACCGGCGGTTCTTCTGCCTCCACCGTAGTTGTCTGAACAGTGGTGGTGAGTGTGCTATCGCCTACTGACCCAGAGATGATGCTTGCAGCGATTTCCTCGGCAGTGGCGCCCTCTATGATCAAATTGATGAGGGTGGTGTCCGTCGCTAGGGAATCGAGCGGAACAAATGTCGAGCCGTCGGGAGCAGGGCCGACGAAGCCACCAGGAGGAGGTGCGATAAAGGCGCCGGGATCACCGCCTTCGCCGGGAGCGCCGCCCGGATCTCCCGGAAGGCCGGCAAAGCTAGTGCCTGGTGGTGGTGGGCCGGCGAATCCACCCGGAACCGGTCCACCAGGACCGCTGAAGGCACCGGCCGCCTGGGCCTGTGCGACGAACGCCTGTGTCTGAGTGGTTACTGAACTCGTGATAGCGGCGATGTCTATATTTACTGGCCCGCCGGGACCACCCGGCCCGCCGGGTCCTGCTTGAAATGCCTGAGCACCCGCCTGGGCGATAGATTGGGCAAACGAGGCAACGTCAAATCCACCCGGCCCGCCCGGACTACCCGGCCCGCCAGGTCCACCGGGACCGCCCGGACCGCCTCCTGCGGCTGCGGCAAATGCCGCCGCAGATGCCGCGCCCTGTGCGGCGGCTTGAACGATAGCGGCTATATTCGTTGGTCCACCTTGACCACCAGGACCTCCTGGTCCTGCCTGCATCATTGCCTGGACCATTGCGCCAGTCGCTGCTTGTGCGATGGCGGTGGTGTTGATTGTAAATGCCGTGGGAGGACCGCCCGGTCCGCCGGGTACGCCGGGGGCACCGGGTACATTGGGGGCACCGGAGGCACCGAGTTCGCCAGCCGCTCCGGTGGAGCCGCTAAACAGCCCGGCAAGGGACTGACCCTGGGCCTGCGCCTGCTGGATGGAGGCGGCACCCGATACCACGCCCGCCGATGACGCCTGAACTATTACCGAAATGTTGATTCCCGCAGCGGCGGCGGCCTGAACGGAGCCGGTCGATGTCGCTGCGGCGATTGCGTTCACGTTCGCGCCGGATGCGGCGGCGGCCTGCACGGCCCCCGTCAATGCGGCCTGAGCCACGACGCCAGCGTTAGCCGCGCCGGCCCCCTGGGTCAGGCCCTGGGACATCGCCTGGGCGATGCTGCCAACGTCCATGCCGCCCGCTTGGGCACCAGCGATGCTGCCGGCGGAGGTTCCATGCGCGACGGCGCCGATGTTGGCGCCCCCTGCCTGCGCTCCGGCCATTGCACCCTGTGCCATCGCATTCGCGATAGCACTCGCGAAGCTAGCCGCACCCGCGGGGGCACCAGGAGCGCCTGGAGCGAACTGTGAGGCGGCCTGCATCGCGCCTGACGATGCCGCCTGGGCGATCGCCCCGACGTTGGCGTTATTTAATTGTGCGGATGCCACGGCGCCTGAAGCGACGGCGGTGGCGATTACGGTTACATTTGCGCCTGCTGCCTGGGCAGCCGCGATGGCGCCGCTTGATGCGGCTTGTGACATGGCTCCGGCGTTGCCGCCCATGGCCTGTGCCGCTGCAACGACGCCCTGCGCCGTAGCGTTGGCGATGGCTGCCACGTTCGAGCCACCTGCGACGGCGGCCTGCATCGAGCCCTGGGCCGCAGCATTCGCGACGGCACTTGCGTTGGCGCCCGAGACCTCGGCGCCCTGCATCGCGCCCTGCGCGGAGGCATTGGCGATGGCGGCCAAATTCGCGCCCGAGGATTGCGCCGCCTGCATCGCGCCCTGCGCGGAAGCGTTGGCGACGGCGGCCATGTTGGCGCCGGAGGACTGTGCGCCGAGGACGGCCCCGTTGCTTGCGCCCGCGGCTGCGGCGTTGGCGTTCGCACCTACTGCTTGGGCGCCCTGAATCGAGCCTTGAGATGAGGCGTTAGCGGCGGCTGCCACGTTGGCGCCTGAGACTTGCGCGCCGGAGACCGCGCCGTTCGCGGATGCGTTGGCGATGATACCGGCGGCACCACCCGCGCCAGCGGCTTGCGCGCCTGTCATCGCACCTTGGGCAGCGGCATTAGCGACAGGACCAACGTTCACGCCTGCCGCCTGGGCGGCCTGCACGGCACCGCTCGCTGCGGCTAGCGCAGCAGACCCGGCGGCATCACCTGCCACCGATACGGCCTGAGGCGTGCCGGGATTTGTAATGGTTGTCGCGGCGGCGTCGGCCTGATTCTGCGCCGGGGTGGGCGGCGCGGGGGGCGAGGCGGTTGTCGCGCCGGGTGCGGCGCTGGAGCCGTTGCCGGGGGTGACCGTGACCCCTGGCGGCGCCTGGGCCGGGGTGGCTGCAAGCGGGGGTGTGCCAGGGGTTGGCGTCGTCGCTGGTGGCGGTCGGTCGGAAACGGTGGCGGCTCGCATGACAACGTTACCCGCGTTCGCGCCTGTGTTCGAAGTGACCCGTGATGCGCCGGTGGGGGTGACGTTCATGTAAACGTCTGTTCCCCGGAGTCCGGCAACGACGGTCGGTGTGACAATTGAGAATTTCGATTTCGGGTTGCTGTTCTTCGCCGTCTTAACGTGAATTGTTCCCGACTTCACTCGCAGCTTGATCGAGCGGTATTTGGTCTTCGGATTGTAGATCATTTCGTCGATGGTGAGCGCTGTGTCCTCACTGATGGTGAGTGTGCTGCCATCGTCGAAGAGCAGTTCGATTCGTGCGTCGAGCTCAGTTTCTCCTACATCCTTATAGAGAATCGCCTCGTTGCCCGTGATCTTGATTGATTTTTCTGAGCCGGGGTGCGTGAGGGTAGCATCGCCCTGGAATGATTTGACCTGTCCGATGTCCTCGGAGGCGATGAGTCCTTTTTTCTTGAGGAGGCGTTTTTTATCGCCGATGACCGCGCCCGGTTTGCCGCCTACCTGAAGGTATCTCAAGGTCAGGAAGTCGGCGCGTGTGAGGGGATCTGAGGCCTTGCTGCCAGCAAAGCTATTCTCTCCCTTGGCTGCAATTTCCGCCACCACAGCTTCAAAATTTGCCTTGCCCTTGGGAACGTAGGCGGCGGCGGCGTCAGAGCGCGTGTCCTTGTTGAGAAAGTTTCGTTTGATATATCTGCCCTTGGTCATAGGGCCTGAGACCTGGGCCGTTGAGCCCTTGACGGCACCCTCGGAGGCAGCCTTTGTCACGGCGGCGACATCGGCCCCCGCAGCAATGGCGGCCTTGACGGCACCCTGCACCGCATCCTGGAGGGGGACTGATGCGGCAGCGGCGGCGGCGGCTAGCGTTTTTGCCGCCTCCGGGGGTTTGATGCCTGATTTAATTAGACCAGTGGCGATTGTCTGCGCCACGTTGGAGGTAACCGGATCGCCTGAAAAAACCTCGACAGGTATGATGCCTCGTCCCTGTAGTGCTTTAAGCGCAGCTGGGGCATTGGCCGCCGACACTTTGAGCGCCTTGGCCAGCTCCATCGCTAAGTCCGCAGCATTGTTGGCCGCGTTGGCATTCGATACACCAAGCGCCAAAATGCTACATACTAAAAAACCTGTGAGTTTTCTTGTGATTCGGCGGCTATGCATTCCTCTCTATCTCAGGTGAGGCCCCACATCATGGCGAGGTATGTATTAATGGGTTATCCCAATAATGTACCCTAATGAATATATTAGAATTGAAATTAAATTCTCTATAATGTTTCGTCATTTTTACTTAAATACTTTAAATAGCTAAGTTTTCCCTTGAAACTTTAACGACTTAGAAGAGGAGTATCAAGAGATCGAAATCACAAAAAATTAAAATAATGAAAGCGGGTGAGATTTGAAATTAAGATAAAAATATATTTAATATTTTTGTTTGGTTTCTTGTTAATTATCATTATAAATTCTTTTCGAACTTTCGAGGAAAGGTATCATTTGAATCTAAGGATTTGTTAAATATCTGGGCATAGGCGGCTGTTTGTAAATGGAAGGAGATTTAATCTATGAGAAGATACCCATATGGCCAGTGAAAAACCGGAATTCAAGTGGGAGAGCATCAAGGTGGGTATGGTCGCGGGCGAGCGAGATATTACCGTCTTGCCCGAAATGGTGGCGGCCCACCTCGAGGGGGTCGAGGCCAGTCGAGATTGGTATGAGTCGGATTCCACGTTTGGCGGGCCCATTGCCCCGCCGATGATCTTCATTAATGACGTGCTTCAGATCATTGCCGGTGATGTTTCGCGCGCCTACTTCCTCGGGAGCGTGGCGGACTATCTGGTGAAAGTGCCGGGTCTTGATGAGGAGCTTCGCGTCGGGGGCGATCCCGCCAACTACTTCACGGCCGGCTCAAAGGTGCGGCTCGCCATTGAGCCCGAGTCTGTCATTTCCGTTCGCGACAGTGAGAGGTAGAACTTTATCCCATGAGAATTGTAATCCCAGACGACAATTTTAGTCTCTTCACCGGCACTGCACAGCTCGAAAGACTTAAAGGCTTGGGTGATGTGCGCCACTACGAGGACAACGCGCCGGATAGAGAAGCCTTGCTTGAGCGCCTGGGCGATGCCGAAATTATCATCACCACGCGCTATCAGACTGATTTTAAAACCACAGATCTTCTTGAGCACATGCCGGACCTCAAGATGATTGCTGTCATGGGCACCAGGCCCAGGCAGGTCAACATGAAGGTGGCCAATGCAAAAGGCGTTACCGTCTCGTGTGTCCCCGGTGCAAGTAGCGTATCTATTGCCGAGCACACGATCATGATGGTCCTCGCGCTGGCCAAGCGCCTGCCGGTTCTCATGCCCGGCATGCGGGCAGGCGAGTGGCCCCGCGCCGACGGCACCGAGATTGAGGGCAAGACGATAGGGCTCCTGGGCTTTGGCCACATTGGCACCAAGGTGAGCCGCAAGGCGGCAGGGCTGGGAATGCGGCCTATCGTCTGGTCGCGCTCAATGACCCCTGAGCGGGCCGCTGAGTGGGGAGCCGAGTCGGTGAGCTTCGATGAATGTCTTGCTGCGGATTTTGTTTCCGCCCACCTCCATGTCAACGATGGTACGCGGGGAATCATTTCGCGCGAGGCGATAGCGAAGATGAAGTCGCATGCCTATTTCATCAACACCTCGCGTGCGGCACTGGTGGACGAGGGGGCGCTGATCGAGGCGTTGCGCGAAAATAAAATTGCTGGCGCAGGCGTCGATGTATTCGAGCCCGACGAGCCGCTCCCCGTAGACTCGCCCTGGCGCTCACTCGATAACGTCGTGCTCTCGCCTCATTCGGCCTGGAACACCGATGGCACGGTGGGTCGGTTTATTTCCTTGCCGGTAGACAATATCGAGGCGTTCCTCAAAGGTGCGCCCCAGAACGTTGTTACAGAAGATGTGTAGCAGTTTTAGTAACCCCTATCCTGAAATCTTTAGTTCGAAACTTAAAACCCGAAAGAGAGAAAAAAATTGTTCAGCGCGCTAAAAGGGCATAAGAGCCTTGAGACCGGAAAACTGGTGGACGACCTGGAGCACCCCTTCACCTGCCCCGAGACGGGCGGAGCCCTTCAGGGTCTCTATGACCTCCAATGGATTGGCGCCAATGTGGATCGCGACGAGGTGGCCCGCCGCCCGAAGGGAATTTGGCGCTGGTCCGAGCTTCTGCCGGTGCGCGATCCGAAGAATGTGGTCTCGCTCCACGAGGGAGATACCCCGCTGCTCCATGCCGAGCGGTTAGGGGCCGAGCTGGGTCTCGATCGCCTATTCATTCTCGATGAATCCCGCAACCCGACAGGCTCGTTCAAGGACCGGGGCGGCTCGGTGACGATCAGTAAATGCCGTGAGGTGGGGGTGGAGCAGATTATTCTCGCCTCATCGGGCAATGCGGCGGCGTGTTTTGCCGCCTATTGTGCCAAGGGGGGGCTTGAGTACATCGGCCTCGTGCGCGACGACAGCTCGATGGTCCACTGCGTTCAGGTGGGGGCCTATGGCTCGCTCACACTCATCGCCGAGGGCGATATGAGGGACGGCGCGCGGCTGGCCGAGGAGGCCTCAAAAGAATTGGGTGCGCTTCACGCCACACTGCCCCGAAATCTCTACCGGGTTGAAGGCAAAAAAACGGCGGCGTTTGAGATTGCCGAGGCGCTCGGCTGGCAGGCCCCTGATAGGGTCATTTGCCCCACGGCGGGCGGCACGATGACCCTCGCCATGGAGCAGGGCTTTAAAGAAATCTTCGAGCTTGGCTGGATCGATCGGATGCCGCGCATCGACATCGTGCAGACCGACGGCTGCGCGCCCATCCTCCGGGCATTGGAGTCGGGCGGCAAGGTCGAGCCCTGGGGGCCGCCCACGACGAAATCCGCCGGCCTCACCAGCCCTGCGCCCGCTTGTGGCGACCGGGTGGCGGACATCGTGAGAAAGAGCGAGGGCGAGGGTGTCGAGGTGACCGACGAGATGAACCTCCAGGCCGAGTTCATGATTGGCGCAAAGGAAGGTCTTTTCCTCCAGCCTGCGTCTGCCGCAGGTGTGGCGAGTCTTTTTTCAGGCGCGCGAAAAACCAAGGTCGAGCGCGATGAAACCGTAGTCTGCATCGGCACCGGCACCGGTAAGAACGCCCCCGAGGTGACGGGCGAGGCGCTTGGTGAACTTGGGCGCATCCCCGCGAATGTTGATGCCTTCATGGAAGCGCGCAACAGCTGGATGGCCGGGAAGAAGTAGGGTTTTATTTGTGTGCCTTTATTCCCGCTGATTAAGCAGTGCCTTCATTTCCTTAATTTTTTTTCGGTCGAAAGGAACCTCAAAGTAGCGCTCGAACCATTCCCCGGAGACTTCTATGCAATCGACGCTAGCCATCGCGATTTCTTTCGTCTCATCCTCAATTAAAGGATTGATATTTGCCCCGGCCTGAACGGCTAGGCTCGCCAATTGCTCGATCAGGGGTTTTAAAACGGAAAAATCGAAGAACGGCCCACAGTGATGCTCCGATCCCTTAGGAGCAAGCATCCGAAATCCTTTGTAAGTCGGATGAGAGGCGAGTTCGCTAAGGATATTGTAGGCTTCGGCGCGTTTTTTTCCAGTAAAGCCGTCATTTTCATCGAGTGCAGTGCGAATTTTAATTGGAGCAAATACTTTTTTTCGGGTGGCATCGTCAGCAGTTCGCCATTCCGAAATTTTAGTGCGGTCAAGGCCCAAAAATCCCAGTAAGAATACTGTCTCAAGTAGATCCCGCATTATCATCGCTGCGTTTTGGTAGTAGCCGGTTACGATGAGTTGAAGTGCAGCCGCGCAGCCGTTAAACAAACGCATTCCGAGAAGTCGGACGGCCTTTGTATCTTCATCTTCTTTGGAAGGAGGTTTTGCCGATAAAACGTTTAAGAAATCCATGATTCTTTCAGTGACAGCTACATGTCTTGATAAGTCTTCGTCTGCTTCAATCGCTTCATAGGTCTTCGTTCTAAGAAATTCCTCCCCTTGATGTAGCTTTTTAAAGTTTTCAGGAATTGGGCTCACTTAAGCAAGACCTTCCTTTTTCAGCATTCGCGCTGACTCGGCAAAACAGGCCAGCGTCTCCTCGACGATGCCCTGTGTGTGGACGGTGCCGGTGAGGGCGCGGTCGCCATTAAAATCGATCCCGTGAAGGATGAAGGCCTGTCGGAGCGTGCGGCTTTTCTCGGGGAACTTGGCGTTTAGTTTTTCCCAGGGAACATCGGCGACGGACTGATCATCCCCGCCCTTGGGCGGCGCGTCGGCGCCAAAGAAAAATTTCCAGTCGCTGTGCTCCCCGTACACCTTCCAGGCGATTTTTTCCTGCGCGAGAATTTCGTTCATCCCGCGCCGCAGGGCGGCGGCGGCCTCGTTGGCGGTGCGAATTGCCGAGCCATCGGCGATGGATGCGAGCATGGCCACACCGGCGGCGGCCGAGAGGGGATTGGCGTTAAAAGTGCCGTGGTGGGGGATTTTCGTCGCGTGCGTCTCCTCAGGTGTTTCTTTTGTTTCGAGGTGGCGCATGATATCCGCCCGGCCTGCGACGCAGCCGCCGGGAAGTCCCCCCGCGAGAATTTTCGCAAAGCTCGAAAGGTCGGGCACGACGCCATAAAATTCCTGCGCCCCGCCGGGGGCGACTCGGAAGCCCGTGACCACCTCATCGAAGATCAAAACCGCCCCGGCTTTCGTCGTCTCCTCTCGAAGCGCCTCTAGGTATTCTTTTGAAACCGGCACCGTCCCAAAATGCGGCCCCGTGGGCTCTAGAATGACAGCGGCAACGTCATTGCCCGACAGGGCCCCGCGCACGGCCCCGATATCGTCCAGCGGACATACCGTAACCTCGTCCACCACCCCTGAGAGTTGGCCCGCCTCGGGCTCTGCCGTGTAGGGCGCGCGCACCCCGATCTCAAGGCCCTCGTGCCAGCCGTGAAAGTGGCCCGCGAATTTCACGGCTCGCGATTTTCCGGTGAAGGCTCGCGCGAGGCGCAGCGCCATGTGGGTGGCCTCGGTGCCCGAGGCCGTGAAGCGCACCCGCTCGGCGCAGGGAACCAACCGGCAGACCCACTCGCCCCACTCGACCTCTTTTTCATGGCAGGCGCCGTAGTGGGTGCCCCGCATGGCCTGATCGCGTACGGCGTCCCGAACATGCGGCGGATTCTGGCCGAACAGCAACGCTCCGTGGCCCATCCAATAATCTATGTAGCGGTTGCCGTCGGCATCCCACTTGAGGGCCCCCTCGGCCCGCTCGACATAGATTGGAAAGGGTTTCATTCGCCGGCTGTCGTGGGTGACGCCGTCCGGGAATATCTTTTGTGCGCGTTCAAATAGCGCCTGGGAGGCGGGAAGCGCCTCGATGTAACTGTTCTCGAGGCTCGATGGGGCGGTCGGTTTTGGCATGGATTCCTCCGTAAAGCTAATCGTCAGCCCAGCTGTTTGAACACTTCGCCGACTATGCGCATCCCTTCCTCGATAGTGGACTCGTCCACCGAGTAGGTGAAGCGAAGATGGTTCTCGCCTGTGGCGCCAAATTCCGAGCCGCTTCGCAGGGCGACGTTCGCATCCCAGACGAGCTGGGCCACCTCTTTTGAGGTGAGGGGGAATTCATAGCGCACCCAAAGATAAAAACCGCCCTGTGGGGTGACGGGGATCATGCCCGGGATATCCAGCGCCATTTTGTGCATGAGGCTGCCGCGCTTGAAGTATTCGGTGGCCATGTCGGCGACGCACTGCTGCGAGCCCCGGAGGGCGGCGGCCCCGGCGCGCTGGCCGAATGAGCAGATTGGTCCGTTGATCGAGCGATGGATGCCGAAAAGAAGCGAGGTGAGCTCCGGCGGCGTGACGATGTAGCCCACCCGCCAGCCGGTCATCGAGTAGGTTTTCGAGAGCGTATTGAGGAGGATGAGGCGCTCCTTGTGCTCGGTGAACGAGAGAAGGGGCACATGCTCGTAGCCCGGCTGAAGGATTTTCTCATAGGCCTCATCCGATACAAGGAGAATATCCTTTTCGGCGCATAGCTCGACGAGAGCGGCAAGGTCTTCTCTTTTGTAGACGACGCCGGTCGGGTTGTTCGGGTTGCAGATGAGCACGAGGCGCGTTCTATCCGTTATGGCGGCGCGCACGGCCTCGACATCGAGCTGGTATTCGGCGTTGTGGGGCACGAGGACGGGCTTGGCCCCGAGCTGGCGAACAACGTGAAGATAAAGCGAGAAGGTCGGGTCCATGAAGATGGCCTCATCCCCCGGGTCGAGGAAGGCTGTCATTACGGTGTAAATCCCTGAGCTTGCGCCGTTGGTGGCGAATACATCTTTAGGCGTGTATTCCGCTCCCGTCTCTGCGTACATTTTCTCGCAGACGGATTTGAGGAACTCGGGGTCCCCGTAGCCGGGGGCGTAGAAGGTGAAGCCGTCGTCGAGAGCTTGCTTGGCCGCCTCATTGATGTGCGGCGGGGTGGGGAAGTTAGGTGTGCCCGATTCGAGGCGGACCATGTCGGGTGGGCGGTGCGTGGTCATATATTTGGCCCGCTCGCCGCCGGCAACGCTCTGGACGTTTTTTGAGATATGTACCATCTGAAGACCCCGAAAATTTTAAAAAATGTTTGAACGAATGATGGGGTGATTATAGGCCATGCCCCCCTTTTTCGCCCCTGGCTGCGCATCTTTATGAAAAAATAATATAAAGACGTAATTAATATATATTCAATGATATATGGTGGTTTCGGTGCCACCTTCAAGGAGTTTGTGCAGATTTTATGCAAATGAATCCGCTTTACGCTTGTTATGGTAATAGCCGCCGGTGTGATGTCTCGCCGCAAATGGGCGATGAGGGCGAGGCAATCAATTATTGGAGGAGAGTTGCACATGAAAAGAATTTTGATCACGGGAATCGCCGGGGGCGTTCTGGGCGCCGTTCTTTTTTGGGTTTACCAGGTGAATTTTCAAGGCACCACAATTACAAATTTTATCGGAGCGCAGATAGTCCGTCAGGGTGGGTATTCACTTCCGCCTGCTGTGTTCGGTTGGGGGGTGCATCTCGGGGTTGGGTTGTCTTATGCATTTTTGTTGGCCCTTATTTCCGTCTATCTATTGCCTCGCCATTTTGTTTTGAATCGTACGCTTTTGCTCGCGGCGGCGCTGGTTCTGGGTTGGCTGACAACGCTTATCGCCGCGCCCGCCATTCAGATCACCATAAGCATTCTTGCCGCCAAGGGATTTCCTGCGAAACTCTGGCCGCTGAATCCGGCGAGTGGCCATCCGCTCTGGAATCATCTGTTATTTTTTGTCATCGTATGGGCGATAGATACGGGAGCGGCGTTTTATTCTAAAGACGATGGCGGCGGCGAGTTGGTCGCTAAAGCTCCAGGTGTATCCGAACAAGTGGCGAGGGGATAAAGGAATTATGCCGGAATTTTTAAAACGCTTTGCGCCGCTAGTGGTTTTGGCGGCAGGGCTGGGCGCTTTTTTCGCGCTCGGGCTTGATCGCTACCTGAGCTTTGGGGCGTTGCGCGAGAATCGCTTTTTGCTCATCGGGCTGGTCGAGGCCTACGGTTTTGCGGCGGCGGTTGCGTACATGGTTCTCTACGCGGCTGTCGTCGCTTTTTCCATTCCCGGCGGGCTGGTGATGAGTATCTCCGGGGGATTTCTCTTCGGCGCCCTTTGGGGGACGCTCTATATCGTTGTGGGTGCGACGGTCGGGGCGACGATTCTTTTCATCATCGCGAAAACGGTGTTGGGTGATTTTCTGCGTGCGAAGGCGGGGCCCTGGCTGAAAAAAATGGAGGCCGGTTTCCAGCGCGACGCGCTGAGCTATCTGCTCGTGTTGAGGCTCGTGCCGATTTTTCCGTTTTTCGTGGTGAACCTGGTCCCCGCTTTTTTGGGGGTACGGCTCTCAACCTATGTTATCGGAACCTTTGTCGGGGTCATCCCCGGCACCTTTGTCTTCGCCTCGGTGGGTGCGGGACTCGGGAGCATCTTCGATGGGGGAGGCGAATTCTCTCTTTCGGGGATCATGACGCCCGAGATTGTCACCGCCCTCGTGGGGCTCGGTGTGTTGTCTCTGATTCCGGTGGCCTACAAGCGCTTCAAGGGAATCTAAGGGCCCGTCACTAGGGATTTATCTGCTGGTAGGGCTTAACACCGCCAATTTTATCAAAACTGAATACGGTATAGGGCCGGCCTTTGCTCCCCATCCCCGGCGAGCCGGGCGGCATGCCGGGCACCCCAAGGCCAGCGAACTCGGGTTTTTCCTTCAAGAATTTGAGAATGACATCGCCCGGCACATGTCCCTCGATAATGTATTTGCCGATCATCCCGGTGTGGCATGATTGCAGTCGAGAGGGGACCCCAAGCTCCTGTTTGAGGACTCTGAGCTGTTTATTGGAAACGTTGTTTGTCGTGACTTTGAAGCCTTTTGATTGTAGGTGACCCACCCACCCCGAACAGCATCCTCACGTTGGGCTCTTGTAAACTGTAATCTCATTGCCCGTGGAATTTGACGGACTCCCCAAAAAGGTGATGCTGCCGACGATGATTGCGCCTAATAGAATCATCCACCATTTCATTTTTTGTATATGCACGAAATGCTCCTTTTTACTTTTTCCCCAGGATGGCGGCCCATATCGAATAATTTGGCAGATGGGGAGGGCACCCGGAAAAACTGCCTATGGCAAATTATAGATCGCCTTTCTTAAAGTTACATCCTGTAAACTCGAATTTCCAGAGTCTTGGTGATTGAAATTTATTTGGATTTGCCTTTTCCCCGCCTATCCTGAGAGCGAGAGGTCATCCTGATGGAGTGGGCATCTCTTTTATCCGATGATATATTTATTTTCTTATGAAAGGAGAACAAATGAGAACATTAGTTTCATTTCGCAAGCAACGAACCTCTGTGCTTTTTGTTTGCTTATTTCTCATTTGCGGTCTCGTCGCCGGGTGTGGTGGAAGCGCCAGATCCGTCCTGATAGATGCCGCCCAGGGGGGCAAACTTCAGGCCGTTAATATTCTTATTCAGGCCGGGGCGGATTTGAATGTAAAAGACAAGGACAACTTTACCCCTTTAATCTGGGCGGCGCATAAAAAACATGCTTCAATTGTTAAAGCACTCATCAAAGCTAATGCCGACCTCAATCAAAAAACCGATCTTGGGGACACCGCTCTGATTTGGGCGGTTCGAAACGATGACAGCGAAATTGCCAACCTCCTGATAAAAGCAGGTGCCGACTTAAACATCAGAAATGAAGAGGGCCACACGGCTCTTATTCGCGTTGTCCAGGAGGGCAATGTCGAAATGGCGAAAACATTGATAGACGGCGGGGCTGATATCAATGCAAAGGGCAAGAGCGGCGCTACCGCCCTGAGCCGGGCAATTACAGGCAAGAACCAATTGATCATGCAGATGCTCATCAAGGCGGGGGCGGACCTGGGCACGCGGGACGCATCCGGTAATACACCTCTCTTTTTGGCAATTCATAATAATAACATTAAAGCGGTAAACGCCCAGGTTGAGGCCGGGGCCGATTTGAATGCGAAAACCGAAAACGAAGACACGCCGCTCCTTCGAGCGGTTGCTCAAAGGCGCGCCGAGATAACGCTGGCCCTCATCCGGGCGGGCGCCGATGTGAATGCGAAAAAATTTGACGGAGACACGGCTCTACTCGTTGCCGTTTCCGATTGGCTTGACCACAATAAAAAGGAGTCCATCGAAATCGTCAAGGCGCTTGTCGCCGCAGGTGCCAATTTGTTCAGCAAAAACGTATTTGGCGAAACGGCTCTCATCGTTGCTCTAAAACGTAATCATATTGAGATATCCCGCATCATCTCGCGAAAAATTCAAGCAGACAGAATGAAATCCCTTTTTGGAAAAATTCGAAAAGAAGATAAGGACTATCGTGTTGTTGAAGAGGCGGCAATATATGACATACCCGAAAAATCGGGCCGTGCTCTAAAACGCAGTACTCTGGGTGAGAATATTCATGTGGTTGGCACAATTCCCGGGGGCTGGCTTCAGGTGTCCGAGAGTGGCAAAGAAATTGGGTGGATCCATAAAAAGTCGGTTGAAGGGTTAGGCACCCTCAAAAAAGGGGCGGGGGAACATGTTTCTACAATGGCGGGATGGCGCTTTGCTGGCTTGGGATACTATCTCGGAGGCACGGCGCACATAATGACGAATCTGAATTTCGTGATAGGGGCAAAGAACATACGCGCTATTTATCCCAGCGGGAAATCATTCTCAGGCGAAATTGTTGCGAGCGATCAGAAAAACAACATTGCCATAGTGATGCTTGAGAAATTTGGCCCTGAAAAAAAGGGATTTCACATAGATCCCGACACCAAGGCCCGACCCGGCATGCGGGTCCACGCCATCGGGTTTCCCGTGGAGACGAAGGTCAGCATCCTCTCGGGTGACATCGCATCCATTAGCGGACTCGACATGATGGCATCTAGCTTCACTGTCACTGCGCCCATCGAAGGGCCGAGTGGCGGGGGGCCCATTATCGATGATTTTGGCCATCTCATTGGCATTTCACGAAACAGGCGAAATGGCCCGAAATCGAAACACGTGTATTTTGGTTCGATAATATCCGCCGCCTCTACCGCCCTCGGCAAGGCCCATCTTATGTCCAAGATTATCGCTAAAAATGAACCAAAGAAGAAACTTACCTGGCGTGAAATATTCAGTGATTTCTCGACCCACGTTGTGAAAATCGAAGTGAAATAGCTCCCCTTTCTCTGCTGGTCACCCCCTTTCTCGCATCGACTCTGGTACAAAAAATATTGCTGGTTGCATGCGGGATTGACGCCAATTCGCACTCATTGCTTCCTCTCGCCGCATGGCGCGGATGCCGAGGTTTCCTGTAGTATGGCTACATTCAAAATGATTCATGTGGGTTGCGGATTTTAGGCGGAAGCCCAGGGTGGACATCTTCGGGCCCGCCCAGCGAAGGGAGGCGGGCTATGGAATTTGGTCTCATGTTGCGCGGCCAGTTCGAGCAGGGTGAAGACATGGGCGCGCGCTTTATGGAGTTGATGGAGCAGGCGCGCGTTGCCGATAAATTGGGTTATGCCTCAATCACCAAGGGCTCGCACTACAGCGCCTACCCGCTTCAGGATTTCCAGCAACTCCCCTTTCTGACCCGTGTTTCTGCCGAGGCACCAAATGTGCGCCTCAACGCGGGGATCGTCCTTCTCTCGCTCCACAAGCCACTCGACTTGGCTGAACAACTCGCCTCGATGGATGTGATGTCGGGAGGAAGGGTTATTTTCGGGGCGGGCCTTGGCTACCGCGAGGTCGAGTTCCGGGCCTTCGGGAGCACGCAGGGCGAGCGTGTCCAGCGCTTTATCGAAAATTTAGAGGCCATCAAGCGGCTCTGGACCGAGGAAAAAGTATCGATGAAGGCGTCTCATTTCGAGTTGCTAGAGGCCTCGTGCCCATTGAAGCCGCATCAAAAGCCCCACCCTCCGATATGGATTGGTGCGAACAGCGACCCAGGCATTCGCCGCGCCGCCCAATTGGGTGACTGCTGGTACATCAACCCGCACAATCGTCTCGACACGACCTTCCGGCAGATGGACGTCTACAAGCAGGCGCTCGATGAACTCGGCAAGCCGTTTCCCGAGGAGCTTCCCATGCGCCGGGAGGTATTCGTCGCTGCCTCGCGCGAGGAGGCCATTCGCATCTGTCGGCCCTATCTCGAAATCAAATACAAGTCCTATCACCAATGGGGCCAGGACAAGGCTATGCCCGAGGGGGACAACAATCTCGGTCTCGAATTCGACGAGCTTCTCCGCGACCGCTTCGTGCTGGGCTCGCCGGACGAGGTGGCCGAGCAGATTTTGTCGCTGTCTAAAGGGCTTGGCGTGAATCATCTCATCATGAGCATTCAGTGGCCGGGCATGCCGCAGAGCCTGGTGCTCGACACGATGCATATTCTGGCCGAGGACGTGCTGCCCAAGGTCCGGGAGGGGGAGTAGGACGGCGAATTAAGCGCCGGATTAACCATGTTAAAAAAATGGAGGAAAGATGCCAAATTTCATGATTGCTTATCACGGAGGAAGCCAGCCAAGCTCACAAGAAGAGGGCATGGCCCAAATGGAAAAATGGAAAGCATGGGTAGCAGGTCTTGGTGAAACTATCGTTAATCCAGGTACACCGCTGCCAGTTTCAAAAATTGTAACATCAAGGAGTGTTGAAGATGATAACGATCCAAATTCGATGAAAGGATTTGCGGTTGTTAAGGCAGAAAGCATTGAAGCTGCCATTGAAATAGCTAAATCAGATCCGTTTTTGGAAAATGGCGGGACAATGCGTGTTTCTCAAATGATGGAGATGAATTAGCAGGGTGCATGCTGATTTATTTAGGCAAATGGGAGGTCTGTGCCGATGAGCCGAAATATTGAGCCCGATGTTGATCCTGATCGTATCCGCACGGTACATCCCGCCGCGTGGCCGCAATGGCCCTATGATGAGCCGCCCAAGGTTAGAGAGCGCTCAGAGCCCCGCCATGCCATCACCTCGGATATGGACCTGCTCATTCCGATGCGCGACGGCGTTCATCTTGCGGCGGACGTTTACCGCCCCCGCAGCTCGGGGCAAAAATTCCCCGTTCTGCTTTCGCTCTCGCCCTACACGAGAGGGCTTCAGCTCACCGACGTGCTGCTCAATCAAAACGAGGCGGGCATCACCCAGTTCTGGGTTCCCCGCGGATATGTTCACCTCATCGTGGACGTTCGGGGCACCAACGATTCCGGGGGAAGCTATGACGACAAGGGAGAAAAAGAGCAGGCCGATTATGTCGATCTGATTGAATGGGCGGCTGCCCAGCCCTGGTCAAACGGTTCGGTCGGTATGATGGGCTGCTCGTATTTTGCAGAATCTCAGGTGCTGGCAGCCACGCATCAGCCCGATGCGCTCAAAGCGATCTTTCCCTATGACGCTTTCACCGATCTCTATCGCAACCGAAATTATCACGGGGGGATCCCCTATAGCGGGTTCATGTGGAACTGGTTCTCCTCGGTGGCGAACCTAAACCTCGGCGGCGAGCGGGTGGCCGATCCCTCGGGCATCAACAAGATGATCCGCGAGGGCATATGTTTCGAGCGCCCGCTGGACAGCGATTACTACAAGACGCGCTCGCCCTTCTATGATCTTGATAAAATCAAGATTCCTACCTATTTCGGCTGCGACTGGGATTTCTGGTGGCTCCACCTGCCGGGCGTGTTCGACGGCTGGGAGGGAGTGGGGGACATCCCCAAGAAGATGCTTGTCGGCCCCCGGCCCCGGCCCTGGCGACCGTTCAGCGCCTACCACGAGGAGGCACTGCGCTGGTACGATCAATGGCTCAAAGGCATGGACACCGGGGTGATGGAGGGCCCGCCCATTCAGCTCTACATTCAGGGCGAGGAGCGCTGGCGGGGCGAGGATACCTGGCCCATCGCGCGGGGGCAGTGGCGCAGATTCCATCTTGGCGGCCCGGCGGGCGGACTTGAGGGCACGCTGTCCGAGTCTCCTGATGGCGGCGGAGAGCGAAGCTATGTAAACGATCCCCTGGGCGAGGGCTGGCGATATGGCAAACCTCGGTTGGTTTATCGCTCGGGGCCCGTGGACGCCCCGCTTGAAATCACGGGTCCGCTCTCGCTCCGGCTTGTGGCCCGCTCCTCTGCTGAGGACACCGATTGGCTCGTCTCGTTTGCAGACGAGGGGCCGGATGGGGATTTTCGAATTTTAACGAGCGGCTGGCTTCGCGCCTCCCACCGGGCGCTGGACGCGGAGCGCTCAAAACCGGGTCGACCCTTTCACCCGCACACGAACCCCAAGTCCCTTACACCGGGAGCCGAGGAAGTATTCGAGATCGGCCTCGTTCCTACCTGCAATGTATTTCAGCCGGGCCACAGGCTGCGGCTTGAGATTTCAAGTTGCGCCTCGGCGGCCGAAAGAAGGAACTTTCATGACACCCTGCTTATTCGGGCGGAGAACACCGTCCTTGAGGGCCGGGATGCCTCCAGTCTCGATGTGATGGTGATACCGCGATAGCGTTTTTTTTTACATTTATTCAGAGAGGAATACTTGATGAGCATAATCAATAATTCGAATTGGGACCCTGACCGCATCAGGCACATGCACCCGGCCGTCTGGCCCCAGTGGCCTTTCAATGAGCCGCCTAAAACGCGCGAGCGCTCGGAGCCCAGCTATAATATCTCCTCGGATCTTGACCTGATGCTCCCCATGCGCGATGGGGTGCGTCTTGCCACCGATGTCTATCGCCCCCGCGCCGCAGGTCAGAGGTTCCCGGCGCTTATCTCGATGTCGCCCTACACCAGGGGGCTCCAGCTCACGGAGGTGCCCATTGGCCAGAACGAGGCGGGTATCACCGAGTTCTGGGTGCCGAGGGGTTATGCCCACGTGATTGTAGATTGCCGGGGATCGAATGATTCCGAGGGCAGCTACGATGACAAGGCGGAAAAAGAGCAGGCCGACTACATAGATCTTATCGAGTGGTGCGCCGAGCAACCCTGGTGCAACGGTTCGGTGGGTATGATCGGCTGCTCGTATTTCGCACTGGTCCAGCTTCTGGCAGCCACGCACCAGCCCGAGGCGCTCAAAGCAATCTTTCCCTATGATGGCTATACCGACATGTACCGCCATCGCTCGACGCATGGCGGTGTTCCTCATATGGGATTCTCCTCATCGTGGTTCAGCGCGGTGGCCAACCTGAATTTCACCAGCGGGCGGCTTGAGGACCCCTCGGGTCTTCAACATATGTTTAAAGATGGCCTCTCGCTCACCCATCCGTTCGATGGCGAGCAATACCAGAAACGGTCCCCTGGCCCAAATCTCGATAAGATCAATATCCCCGTTTATTTCGGGTGCGACTGGTCATTTTGGTGGCTCCACCTCGCCGGGGTGTTCACGGGCTGGGAAGGGGTGGGGGATGTGCCCAAGCGCATGTTAGTGGGCCCGCAGCCCAGGCCACGCCGCCCCTTCGGGGCTTATCATGAAGAGGCGCTCCGGTGGTACGACCAGTGGCTCAAGGGAATGGACACCGGGGTGATGGAGGGCCCCCCCATTCAGCTCCACATCAGAGGCGAGGGGCACTGGCGCGGCGAGGAGGAGTGGCCTTTAAAGCGCTCGGAGTGGACCCGTTTTTATCTGGGAGGTCCATCAGGTACCTCGGAGGGAACGATTACGGACTCGCCGGGCAGCGGCGGGGAGCGCACCTACTCGCCCGATGTTTTTCAAAGCGAGTGGCGGCTTGGTGGACCAAAGCTTATTTATCGCTCCGGGCCGGTGGAGGCGCCAGTCGAAATTACAGGGCCTCTCTCGCTTCACCTTGTGGCGCGCTCTAGCGCCGAGGATTTTGACTGGTTCATCGCCTTCATGGATGAAGCCCCCGACGGCTCCGCTCAGATACTTACAAGGGGTTGGCTGCGCGCCTCGCATCGCGAGCTTGACGAGGCACGCTCCAAACCCGGCAGGCCGTGGCATCCCCATCTGCGCTCGGTGCCGCTCACACCTGGCCAGGAGGAGACATTTGAAATTGAGTTGATCCCCACCTGCAACGTATTCCAGCCAGGCCATAGGCTGAGAATAGAAATCGCCAGCAACGGCTCCATTCTCGATAGGCCTGGTTTTCATGAGGCGCTTCCGGTCAAGGCGGACGTTACGGTTCTTGAGGGAGCGGAGGGCTCCTATCTGTATGCGCCGGTGATACCCGCAGGCTAGACGCAATTCCGGCGTACGTGTATCGTGAAGAATTACAAAAACTTTTGTTTTATTGCCCGAGGACATGAAGTTATGAGTGGAAATGTTTTAACCGTGGATCTGGACTGGCAACTTGAAGGGAAAAGACTCAAGGCCTCGGCCCGCGGCAATGAGCTTGTCGTGGACCGCATCTACGAAGACGGCAGGGAGGGACAGGGCTTTCGCCCGACCGAATTGATACTCTCCGGCCTTGGGGCCTGAATGATGTCCAACGTTCTGGAGTTTTGCCAGAACATGAAAATCCCGATAGAGAGCTTTTCGATTCGGATGGAGGGTTTGCGCGATGTGAACCCTTCGCGAATATCCGAGATCAACGCGATTATTGATCTCAACGGCGATGTTCCCGAGGAGCGCCGCGCTACCCTGATGCGGGTGGCGAAGGGATGCCGAATTCACAATACGCTTACGAGGCCCCCGAAAATTGAGGTGAGCCTCTCTGTCAACGAGGTCAAATCGGCCTAGTTGGCTCTTGTCATGAATCTGTAGTGGTAGGCCGCTTTTTCCAAACTAATTCAGGGAGAAATAATCTATGACCAGCCCGCTGGTTTCCTCCTCCTGGCTGGAGGCGCATCTCGATGACCCGAAAGTGTTTGTTATCGAGGTCACATCCTCGCCAGAGGACACCGAATACAGAAAAGCCCATATTCCCGGCGCCGTTTGGCGCTTCTGGAAGGCGTTGTGTTGGCACGATACGGATCGCCAGTTCCCTGAGCCCAATGAAATGGCCCGGCGGCTGGGGGAGATGGGTGTTCCCGATGATGCCACCATCGTTTTGTATGGCGACCCGGTCCAGTTTGGCTCCTATGCCTTCTGGGCGCTCACAATGGGCGGGGCCAGAAATCTTCGTCTACTTGATGGCGGCCGCACCGGTTGGCTGAAAAGCGGACGCCCGGTGACGACCGATATACCCAGCTATTCCGCCACCCAGTACACCCCCGGCGCGGGCGACTCGTCCATGCGTATGGGGCGTGATGAAGTGCGTGATGGTCTCGGCAAGGCCGGTCGGTTTATGCTCGATGTCCGCTCCCCAGAGGAATACAGCGGCGAGCGTGTTATGCCGCCCCCCAATTTCGACCATGGGGCCGAACGCAAAGGGCGCATTCCTGGCGCGAAGTCTCTTTTTTACCGGAATGTCGTGAACGAGGACGATACCTACAAGAGCGAGGCTGAGCTACGCACGTTGTTTGAGTCCGCAGGTGTTCTTGAGGCGAAAGAGGTTGTTTCCTATTGCCGCCTAAGCCACAGGGCCACCCTCGTGTGGGTTGCCATGGAGCATATCCTCGGCATCAAGGGCACCCGCATCTATGACGGCTCGTGGACCGAGTGGGGGAGTATCGTCGGTTTTCCGATCGAAAAGTAGCGCGGGAGTAATTAGGAGAGGGCGTTTTTTTACCCTGCCC